>JAYTEJ010000403.1:0-5316 GCA_043735365.1 Acidobacteriota bacterium | reverse complement strand
GCCAGTGCGGCTTCGCGCGCCGCCAGCGCCGCGCGCGCTTCTTCCGCCTGCGCCGCAACGGCCTGCGCGGCTTGTCTCGCCGCCTGTGCCGCCCGTGTCTCTTCGGCCAGTGCCGCGGCCTGCGCCTCCGCAGCCAGCGCCGCCTCCCTCGCAGCCTCTGCGACCCCAGCCCCTTCCGCCAGCGTCGCGTCCCGCGCCGCCTGGGCCTCCGCGACAGCCGCCGCAGCCTGCTCGCGTGCAGCCGCCTCGGCGTGGAGGTCGGGGGATTCCGCCGCCCCGGCAGCACCCGTCTCCGCGCCCGGCAGCGATGCCGCTCCGGCGTCGGCCTCCACCATCCGGCTCCGGCGTCTCACCTCGACCCAGACGTCGTCTCCGCCGCGGGCGGCGGTAACGACGAAGCGCTCACCGGCGGCGCCGGGTGCGTCGATTTCGTGCTCGATCGCGCCGAGCTCGTCGAGCTGACGCCGCTGGTCCGCGGAGAGCATCTGTCCGAGCATGCTCATCACGGCGTCGGAGCTGAGCGGGCGTGACGACAGTTCGACCTGGCCCCACGACAGCGGTCCACGGAACTCGCTCAACGACGACGAGCTCAGCACCACGTACGGCTTTTCGCCGACATGCATGATGAGCGCTTCGCCATCCAGGCGGACAATCGCGTCGAGGAGCGAGTCGAGCAGCGTCACTGGTCGATTATCTTTCGGTTCCCTGCGACAGCGTCATTAGGCCTCACGGCGCGGCGCCGTGCCCCATTCGTACATCCGGACCAGCTCGATCAACTTGTAGCCCCTGGTCTGATACGGCTGAAGCACCCGTTCGGTCCGCAGGTACTGCAGCATCCCATCGTCCGAGTAATCAGCGTCCCCGACCTCCGCTAGCGCCGCCAGCCTCGCCTGCAACTGCCCGAGAGTCATGACTTTGGCGTGGACGACCGACGGTCCAGGCAGCACCCACAACCGCCGGCGTTTCACCGTCGGGGCGGTGGTGGCGAAGAGCACGAACACTTCGTTGCTGACGAAGCTGAAGCCGGCATCAGCGCGCGATGCCGGTGCATCCTCCACCCGCAGCCTGGCCACGGCGCCAAGGCCAGCCAGTGCATCGATGAGCCGTTTCGTGAACTCCCCTTCGCCCGACCAGCCGGAGGCCTCCAGCTCCATGCCGCGATGGTAACGCGCCTCTGTACCTCTTCGTCCAAATACGAGGGCCGAAGACGAGAGCCGAGACGAGAGCAAAAGCACGGCGCGGCCCGCGCGAAGGCGGATCTTCGTCGCGAAACGTACAGAGAGCGTGAGGTTGCCGGGGGAGCGAACAGTGTGCCACGAAACGGGAGAACTTGCCAATCAGCTCTCAGGGGGTGTCAGCTCTCAGGGGGGCAAGGCCCGTTGGAAATGTCCGAGCGCGCGAGCGCGCGGGGGAGCGAGAGCGCGGGCCAGGCGTCATTCCACCGTCATCGTACCCCGCATGGTCTGGCCGTGCGGGGTGCAAGCGTACGGGGATGCCCCGGCGGCGTCCGGCACGGTGAAGTCGAGGCGCGCCTCTTCGCCGGCCGTGAGGCTCGGTGTGCCGACGTTCCACGCCGCGACCGCGAAGTCGTGGATCATCCCCGGGTCGTCGTTGCGCAGCCGCAGCCTGACCCGCTCGCCGCGGCGAAGCGGCAGCGTCGGATTGGGTTCGGAGTTGCCTTCCACGTAGTAGGTCATGTTCCGGACCACGAGGCGAATCTCGTGAACCGGGCCGGACGCGCGGCCGCCGTCCTGAATGGCCACTCCTGCGACAGCTGCCGCGGCGAGCGCCATCAGTCCGACCAGTCCCGCGGCGAATTGCTTTCGAGCCATGGTCATCCGATCAGCAGCCCGGTTGCGTACATGATGCCGAAGCCTGCCAGCAGGCCGAGCGCCACCGGCGCCGATGCCAGGAACTCGGAGGCCGTCCGGGCGCCGGCCATCTGCCTGCCGATCTGATGAATCACCTGGGCGATGGCGCCGACGCCGAGCCCCAGGCACAGCACCGCGACGACCGGAGAGTGCACGAGCCCTCCCAGCCAGGCGCCCGCAATCGTCGGCACACCAGCGATCGCCCCCAGCCGCAGCAGGGTCGCCAGCGACGGTTTTTCCCTCGCCAGCGGCGCGACGATCGCCAGCCCCTCGGTGGTGTTGTGGAGCGTGAAGCCGACAATCAGCAGCGTGCCGAGCGCCGCCTCGCCGAGCGCGAAGGCCGCGCCGATCGCCAGCCCTTCGGCGAAGTTGTGCAGGCCGATGCCGACCGCGACGAGCAGGGCGACGATCGCCCCCGGGGACTCCGCCGCGCGCGCCGTCGTCACCCGCCGGCCTCGCAGCGCCGCGCCCACGACATCGAGCGCGATCCAGGCGCCGATCGCCGCGGCGGCGAACAGCGCCAGCCCCTGGAACGAAGCGGGCAGCTCGCCGACACGCTCGAGGCCTTCGCCGACCGTGTCGATCAGAAGGAAGCCGAGCAGCCCGAGGGTGAGCGCCAGCAGGACGTCGAGACCGGTCGCGCCGACGCGCGACGCCAGCGGAAACCACAGCAGCCCCAGCGCCACCGGGATGACGCCGACGTAGAGCCCGATCAGCGCGAAGGAGAAAAAGTAGCGGGCGTCAGGCTCGGGGGATGCCAGCGCGACCGGAATCTCCCGCTCGAAGACGGTACCGGTGGAAGACAGGACCTTGACCAGATGCGCCTCGCCTTCGACCCACGGGTACGGAATCGTCAGAGTCGAACGGCCGAGGTGGGACAAGGTTGTGCCGCTCGTCGCCGTGAACGACCAGTAGGCGTCGTCCACGATCACCTGCGCGATGGTGACCGGCTCCGCGCCGTCGTTGATCAGCGGCAGCGAAATCATTCCCGGCTGCAGCCGCGGCCGCTCGAGGACCAGTCGTTCGACCGGCGGCACCGCGCCGCCCCGCAGCGTCTCGCCGGGGCGCGAGGAGATGATGTGCGCCACCAGCAGCGCCAGCAGCACCAGCGGCAGAAGCGCCGCGAGCGCGAGGCGGCCCCTCGACCAGCGATCCCTTGGTACCTCAGGCGTCATCGCGGACTCCAGCCTCGAACATTCCCATCCATCCGAGCTCGGCGAACTCGCTCTGGTGCGCATGGAACATGAAGCGGCCCGGATAGCGGAAGCGGGTTTCGAGGATGGCGCGCTCTCCCTGACACAGCATCAGGGTGTCGGTCGTCTCCGAGGGCTGCAGCGACGTGCCGGTGCGGAAGACGTCGAAGAACATGCCGTGCAGATGGAAGCTGTTGAGCAGGTCGAATTCGGTGAGGTTGACGACGTGGATCCGGACCAGGCGCCCGACGTCGACACGCACGGGCTCGTGCATGAAATGGTGGGCGACGGTATTGACCGCGTAGACTTCGTTGTCGGCGTCGAAATTGGTGTCGAATCCGTTCATCACCATCACCAGCTCGTCGGCGGCAGGCCGCGGCGTCTTCGGGTCGACGAGGAACACGCCGTAGAGACCTTTGTGGATGTGCCGCTTCAGCGGCGCCGCGTGGCAGTGGTAGAGGTGCAGCCCGAATGGCTCGGCGTCGAACTCATAAACGAACCGGCCGCCGGGCGGCACTTCGTGCTCGGGCAGCGAGCCGTCCATGGCGGGCGGATGCCAGCCGTGGAAATGGATGGTGTGCGGATGCGAGCCCTCGTTGAGGAACACGACCCGGACGCGGTCCCCTTCGGTGGCGCGCAGCGTCGGGCCCGGCACCTGGCCGTTGTAGGTCCAGGCCGGAAAGAACACCCCTGGCGCGATCTCGAGCTCACGATCCACCGCCACCAGTTGGTACTCGCGAAGGCGCGTGCCGTCGGGGCGCAGCGTTTCCTTATAGAAGCGGGCGCGCTGCGCGGCCGGCAGGTCCGAAAAATTCCACGTTCTCAGGAAGGCCGTGGGATCGAATGGGCCGGCGACCTGGCCCACCGCACCCATCAGGTGGCCGTGCGTGGCGTGTGGGGGATCGACCTCCCGAGCCTTGACCGCGCCGCCGCTGAGGCCGAAGCCGCCAGCAGCGCCCAGACCGGTCAACCTCAGGAGCGTCCGCCGGCTTAAAATGTTATTTCGCATACGGCTATTAAAATTTCGATAACTCAAAATTAAAAATATCATAGCACTAATAACTCTGCAATGAGTCCATCTCACACCGTCGAAAATTATCTGAAGGCCATTTTTCAAGCCCAGGGACCACTCGCACCTGATGAGCTGGTCCAGATGGGTCAGCTTGCTGCATCGATGGGGGTAGCCCCGGGCACCGCCACGACAATGGTCAAGGCACTGGCTGATTCCGGGCTGGCGAGGTACGAGCCTTACGCGGGGGTCCGGCTGACGGCGGCGGGGGAAAAGCTTGCCGCGCTGGTGCTACGGCGCCATCGCCTGATCGAGCTCTTCCTGGTCAAGGTGATGGGCATGCGCTGGACCGAGGTGCACGACGACGCGGAGCAGCTCGAGCATGCGGCGTCCGACCGGCTCATCGAGCTGATGGACGAGATGCTCGGACGGCCGGAGGCGGACCCGCATGGCGATCCGATCCCGAATCAGGACGGGACGGTGCGAACCGTGAAATACGAGAGCCTGATGACCTGCGCGCTGGGTGAACCGCTCAGCATTGCGCGAGTCACCGGCCAGGACCGCGAGTTTCTCGAGTTCGCCGAGCGGCATGCGCTCCGGCCGGGGGACGTCGTGCGGGTCGAAGCGCGCGACCCCGCCGGCGACAGCGTCCACTTGCGCAACCACCGCGAGCAGCGCATTACCGTGGGCGCGCGGGCGGCGTCGAAGTTCCTCGTCCGTACCAGCCTGCTCTTTCTGGCCGCTCTGACGCTGGCGATCGCTGCGACTGCGCAGCCCGCCGGCGGCGCTGGCGCGCAGCCGGAGCCCTTCCGCATCACCGACAATTCCTTTTTTGTCGAGGAGGCGTTCAATCAGGAGGCGGGGATCGTCCAGAACATCATCGGCGCGGCGCGCCTGAACGGCCGCTGGGCGGCGACGTTCACTCAGGAATGGCCGGCACCCTCACAGACCCATCAGCTCTCCTACACAGTGGGACTCGTGCAGGGGGACGGGGTCTCCGGCGCCAGCGATGCGCTCATCAACTACCGCTACCAGGCGTCGCTCGAGGGCCCCGGACGCGCTGCCTTCTCGCCGCGCCTGAGCGTCGTCCTGCCCACCGCCCGCGGCGATCTCGGCAACGGCTCCCCCGGCCTGCAGGTCAACCTGCCGGTCAGCAAGCAGTTCGGCGAGTGGTACGTGCACTGGAACGCCGGGATGACCTGGCTGCCGCGCGCGCGCACCGGCCTCCGGCCGGCCGGTGCGG
>JAYTEJ010000402.1:0-3899 GCA_043735365.1 Acidobacteriota bacterium | reverse complement strand
GCTCGACGGCGGCCTGGTACACGCCCACCCGGATCATCCCTCGGACATCGTCCTCGAGCGGCTCGCGGCGGGAAGCGGCCTGCTGCCGATTCTCAGCCGTGAAGACGGCGCCCGCGCCGTCGGCATCGTCACCATGGGCGGCGTAGTGCGGTTTCTCAGCGGTCCGCGTCCCGGCGGCCGGGTGCAGGGCCACTGACCAGCTCGGCCTCTCGAGCGGACGAGGCGTCACGATGCTTGGAGGCCAAAATATGCTTCGATAGAAGGCGGGAGACGATGGCGATCGAGTGCCCGCCTACGAGCACTTCCGCAGCGGCAGGATCAGCCGGGGCGCCGGCGGCTGCGAAAAGTCGAACATGTCGAGGAGGCTGTTGGCCAAGACCTCCCGCCTGGACAGCGCCTTGACCTTGTGGCGGTTCTCGATGAGCTGCAGCACCGAGGCGAACTCGTAGGTGGTGTGTGAGATCGTCTGCTCGCGGGCATAGGGAGAAATGACGATCAGCGGCACCCGGGGACCGAGCCCCAGATGGTCCATCCGGGGGGGCGAGACGTGATCGTAGAACCCGCCGAAGTCGTCCCAGGTCAGGATGATCGCCGTGGTCGGCCAGTCCGGGCCCTGCATCACGGCGTTGATCTGCCGCACCGTCCAGTTCTCCCCCTCGCAGGCCGATACGCTCAGCGTCGTGCCGGCAAAGGCGTCAACGGTGGGGTGCTCGCTGACCTCGAAGTCGGGAATCAGCCAGCTCACCGCCGGCAGCCTGCCGCTGCTGGCGTCGCTCGCGAACGATTCGAACGGGACGACGCGGCTCTTCCATAGCGGCCCCTGGCGGATGTGCAGGATGGCGTCGAGGGCCGACCAGATATACCCGTGCTGTTCCTGCCCGGGCGCGTAGTAGCGCCAGGAGACGCCCGCCTCTTCGAGGTTGTCGGCGACGGTCCGGAAGTCGAAACAGGGGTAGCGCCGGACGACGTCGCCATTCGGCTCGACGACGTCAACGGACGTGCGGGTGTCGGCGTCACAACCCCACCTCAGAGAGTTGGGGTTGTTGATGGCGCCGCCGGATTCACCCGCCACGGTGTAGAGGTGATTGGGAAAGCTCGGTCCGGCCAGCGACGAGAACATGCGGTCCGCCAGCGTGAAATGGCGGGCGTAGCTCCAGTAGTTGGGGATGTCCGGCTCGAGCGACTGCGTCATGCTCAGGAGATCCCCTCTGACGTTGCCGTCCCGGACCAGATCGAAGCGATCCATCTGCCCGTTGTTCATCGCCCGGCGGGCGTCCTCCCAGTCGTGGCCGATGTCGCGGTTCATTCGATCCGGTCCCCGCGGCAGCGCGATGCGCTGGCCGTTCGAGATGAGCCCGGTGGTGGTGCCGTCGGCGCCGGGAAACCTCCCGAAGTAGGTGTCGAACGAGCGGTTTTCCTTGATGATGAAGACGATGTGCTGAATTTTGGCGCGGAACGGCTCGAGGCTGCGGGGAGGGGCCGGGATGACGGGAAGGCGGCGGTGTCGAACCGCCGGGGCCTGTGCGGCTGCCTGGGGGGCCGCGGAGCGCGACGACGTGGCGACGAGCAGCGCGACAACGGCGGCGCTGGCGAGCGCGCGCCACAGTCGGTACCTCACGGGCATTCCTTCCAGGCGACTCGCCCAGGGCCCCAGGTCCCGCTTCAGAACAGCAGATGCAGGCCGGCGCCGATGTGTAACCCTCCGACCGGCACCGCCTCCGCGTTGGTGTCCGGAAACACCGCGCTGGCGTGCGCATAGCGCACGCTTCCCGCAAGCGCCAGGTGGCGGCCCAGCCGCCACCCGATTTCACCGCCGATATTACTCCCAGTTACGGTCTGGCGCTTGCGAATCACCGACGCCCCTTCGTAGGTGGCGGTGTCGAACGGGTCGGTATGGCTGAACGTGACGTCGGAGACGAAGTCCTGGTCGACCCGGAAAACGGTCGGGCCGCCCGAGATGATGAGCGCCACGCGCGGGCTGAGCGTCGCCCAGTAGGCGGCCTGAAAGTGCACCGCCAGCTCGTTATGGGTGACGCTGGCGGGACCGCTAATCGGCCGCGGCTGCCCGAACACGAAGGGATTCGGCAGCAGCGCGCTGACGGTCGCGGATCCGGCATCGTGGTAATAGGATGCCGCGACGCCGACGCCGAGGCGCCGCCACAGCCGCAGCGTCAGGCCGGCATCGGCCACCGGCCGTCGTCTGGTCGCGTAGGCGGTGATGAGCGATCCCTCTTCGGAGTACTCCTCGAAAGTGATCGATTGCGAGAATGTCGGCCGGGATGTCTGATACCCGGCGGTGACCGACACGGCCGCCCGATCTGCGGGCGCCCCCTGCGCCTGCGCCGTGGCGCCCATTCCGCCGGCCAGGATCAGGGTCGTGAAGGCCGCCAGTCGTGCCGGCGAGGCGAGGCGGCAGGGGAACGTCTGCCCGTGGTGTGCGCGCGCGATCATCAATACTCCGATGCTGCTTCAAGTGCTGCCATTGCCGTGCGACCGCCTCCGCCCGACGCCTGACCACGCACGGTCATGAACAGTCGCGAAGCGGCAGCACCAGCGGCGGCGCCGGCACCTGCGAGAAGTCGAACATGTCGAGCAGGTTGTTGGCCTCGACGTCCCGCTTCGTCAGCGCCTTCAGTTTGTGCCGGGTTTCGATGAACTTTAGCGCCGATGCCGCTTCGTAGACCGTGTGCGAGACGATGCCTTCCTTGACGTACGGGGAAATCACGATCAGCGGCACCCGCGGACCGAGCCCGTAATGATCGACGGTCGGCGGCGGCACGTGGTCGTAGAAACCGCCGAAATCGTCCCAGGTGAGGATGATCGCGGTGGTCGGCCAGTTCGGCCCCTGCATGATCGCGTTGATGTTCTGCACCGTCCAGTTTTCCCCCTCGCACAGGCTGACTGTCGGCGGCGCCCCCGGGATCGCTCGGGTCGGATGATCGCTTACCGACCAGTCCGGCACCAGCCAGCTCACCGCCGGCAGCGTCCCCTCCGCCGCGTCGTCGAGAAACTGCCCGTAGGGGACGACGCGTTCGTCCCAGAGCGGGGAGAGGCGGATGTGGCGGATGGAGTCGAGAACCGACCAGATGTAGCCGACCTGGCCGGCGACAGGCGCGTAGTACTTCCACGAGACGTTCGCGGCCTCGAGCCGGTCGGCGAGCGTCTGGAACTCGAAGCAGGGAAACTGGCTGGTGATGTTCCCGGCCGTGTCCTGGACCTGCACGCGCGTTCTCGCCTCGTCGGCGTCGCAGCCCCACCTGAGGGCATTGGGATTGCTGATGATGCCGCCGGCGTCCGAGGCCATTTCATAGAGGTGGTTGGGGAAGCTCTCGGCTGCCGCCGACTCGAACATGTGATCCCCAAGCGCGAACCGCTCGGCATAGCGCCAGTAGTTGGGAATGTCCGAGGCGACATGCTGGCTCATCGCCAGCATGTCGCCGTCGACGTTGCCGTCTTCGACGAGATCGAACTGGTCCATGCGGCCGCCGTTCATGGCGGTGTGGGTGTCGGCCCAGGTGTGGCCGAGATCGTGGGCCATGCGGTCCGGGGTGTGAACCAGCGAAATGCGCTCGCCGGTGGAGATGACGCCGCTGGCGGCGCCGTCGGCGCCCGGGAAGGTGCCGAAGTAGTTATCGAACGATCGATTCTCCTTGATGATGTAAACGATGTGCTGGATCTTCGACCGGAAGGCCTCGGGCGCGTTCACTGAGGTGGCCGGAATCACGGAAATATGCTGATCTGCCGACAGCCGCACGGTCCGCCAGCCGGTGTCAGGCGAGAACACGCTGGGCCAGAGCCCCGCCATGATCAGCGCCAGGGCGATGCCAACTGCCAGCCCCCACCGCACGCATTGTCTTGTCGCCACAGTTGCCTCTCTAGCTCGGCTGTGAATGTTCCTT
>JAYTEJ010000401.1:0-1826 GCA_043735365.1 Acidobacteriota bacterium | reverse complement strand
TGGCCCCGCGGCGGCGGAAGTGGTCGATGATCGCCATCGCCAGCGCCCCGCCTTCGAGCGGGTCCGTGCCGGCGCCGGCCTCGTCGAGCAGCACCAGCGCCGGCAGCTCCAGCGCCTTCTCCATCGCGACCAGCGAAGCGATGTGCGCCGAGAAGGTGCTGAGGCTGGCGGCAATCGACTGTTCGTCGCCGATGTCGGCGAAGATGCTGCGAAACACCGGGATCTGCGAGCCGCCGGCGGCCGGAATGAGCAGGCCGGCCTGCGCCATCAGCGACAGCAGCCCGGCAGTCTTGAGCGCGACCGTCTTGCCCCCCGTATTCGGGCCGGTGATCACCAGCACGCTGACCGGCGGAATCAGCAGCACGTCCACCGGCACCACCGCGGCAACGCTCACCTTGCGCGCCGGGTGCGGATCCGCGTCGTCCTCGTCGGGCGCCTCTGGCGGCGCGTCCAGGTGACGCCGGATCGCCGGAATCAGCAGCGGGTGGCGCGCGCCGCGCAGCTCGAGCCGTCCGTCGGCCGCGATCGCCGGGGCGACGCCGTCCACGGCGAGCGAGAACTGCGCCCGCGCCTGCAGCACGTCGAGCTCGGTCGCGGCATCCACGGTGCGCTCGAGGTCGTCGGCCCGGGCGCGGAAACCGTCCGCCAGCGCCACCAGGATCCGCCGCACTTCCTCCGCCTCCTGCTGCTCCAGGGCGACGATGTCGTTGTTGATTTCCACGGTGCTGAGCGGTTCGAGGAAGAGGCTGGCGCCGCTGCCCGAACTGCCGTGCACGATACCCGGGATCGCCGCGCGATGCTCGGAGCGGACCACCAGCACGTAGCGGCCGTTGCGGTCGGTCACGATCTGCTGCTGCAGGTACTTCGCCGTGTCCTTCCCGCGCAGGTAGGATTCGAGCGTGCCGCGCAGCCGCGCCCGCTGCTTCCGCAGCCGCTCGCGCACGCTCCGCAGCTCCGGACTGGCATCGTCTGCCACCTCGCCGCCCGGATCGATCCGGCTGCGGACGTCGGCGATCTCGCGCTCGAACGAGGCGGCGACGTCGACGACCGCCCGCAGCAGCGGAAAGGCGCTGCGGGCGCGGCGAACGGCGGTGCAGGCCGACTCCACCGACGCCAGAAAGGCGGCGAGCGACAGCAGGTGCACGGCATCGAGGGCGCTGCCCTCGACCGTCAGCGCCTCGAGGATGGCGTCGAGCTCCTGGGGGGCGGACAGTCCGAGGTGGTTGTCACCCAGGAAGCGCACGGTTTCCGAGGTCGCGGCCAGCGCCATCGACACCGCGCCGGCATCGACGAGAGGGTGCAGGGCGGCGAGCCGCCGCGCGCCGGACGGCGTCACCGCGAAGCGGCCAACCGCCTCCACGATCCGATCGAATTCGAGGGCCCTGAGGGCGCCAGCTTGCATCGAAGGTTTAACGCTGCCCGGGGATGAGTCTTTCGAGGACAGGGCAACTTCTAACTATACCTCAAACCCCGTCCGCAGCGCCGCCGCGCGAATTTCTTCAGGGCAGGTGATTGATCGCGCTGGCGACCGCCGCGGCGCCGAAGCCGTTGTCGATATTCACGACCGAGATGCCGCTGGCGCAGCTGTTGAGCATCGCAAACAGCGCCGTCAGCCCCCCCAGGCTGGCGCCGTAGCCGACGCTGGTCGGCACCGCCACCACCGGCGCCTTGATCAGCCCGCCGACGACGCTCGGAAGCGCGCCTTCCATGCCGGCGACGACAATGACGACGTGGGCGGCAATCAGGCGGGCGTGCTCGGCCAGCAGCCGGTGCAGCCCGGCGACGCCGACGTCGTAGATCCGATCGACGGTGTTGCCCATGATCTC
>JAYTEJ010000400.1:0-5642 GCA_043735365.1 Acidobacteriota bacterium | reverse complement strand
GGGCCCGCCAACCGCAACAACAACGACCACGTCCTGTCGTTCGACGGCACCATGCTGGCGATCAGCGATCAGAGCCAGGCGGCGTCCGGCGGCCGCTCCGCAGTGCACGTTCTGCCGGCCGGCGGCGGCGCGCCGAAACGGATCACCCCGCTGTCGCCGTCGTATGCCCACGGCTGGTCGCCCGACGGCAAATGGATCGTGTTCACCGGCGGCCGCGACAACGAGTTCGACATCTACCGCATCGCCGCGGACGGCAGCGGCGCCGAGCAGAAGCTGACCGACGTCAAGGGGCTGGACGATGGCCCCGAGTACACGCCAGACGGCCACTACATCTACTTCAACTCCGCGCGGAGCGGGACGATGCAGATCTGGCGGATGAAGGCCGACGGCAGCGATCCGGAGCAGGTCACGAACGATGAGTACAACAACTGGTTCCCTCACATTTCTCCCGACGGTCAGTCGATCTCGATGATCAGCTTCCCGAAGGACGTCAGCCCCAGTGAGCACCCGTATTACAAGCGGGTCTACCTGCGCATTCTCCCGACCGGCGGCGGGACGCCGGCGATCGTGGCCTACGTCTACGGCGGCCAGGGCACCATCAACGTGCCGTCGTGGTCCCCCGACAGTCAGATGCTGGCATTTGTCAGCAACAGCGACAACTACTGAGGCCGGTCGAAGGGCGTGTACAATCGCCACCCTGGCATGAGCATGTTCTCCGGCCGCGCCCGTCTGCCCGTCGTCGTCCTCCTGCTCGCCGGTCTCGCCGGCTGTGGCCTGGGACAGAACCTTCAGGTCACGTCGCTCCAGCTTGGCAAGTCGTTGAATACCGACGGCACCGTCGCCAGCCATACGACCCGGTTCAACCCCGCCGACACCATCTACCTGTCCGTCCTCACGAGCGGCGCGGGCCGTGGCGTGATTGGCGTGCGCTGGACCTACGCCGGACGGGTCATGGGGGAGCCGAAGAAGCAGGTCTCCTACAGGGACGTGGCCGCCACCGAGTTCCACCTGCAGAGCGCCGGCGGCTTTCCCGTTGGCGACTACAAGGTCGAGGCGTTTCTCGATGACCGCCCCGTCGGTACCAAGGATTTCCGGGTGGAATAGTTCCGCGGGCTCGCCGCCACCGCGATCGTCGGGCGGCTGGGGATCGAGCCGGTGAAGCCGGACGATCACCGCACGCAACCGTTACTCGATAAAGCGATACCCGAGGCCGACGACGGTTTCGATCTGCTTCGCGACGACGCCGAGCTTTGCCCGTAGACGCCCGACGTGGACGTCCACCGAGCGGGTTTCGATGAAATGCTCGTACCCCCAGACGCGTTCCAGCAGCCGTTCCCGCGACAGCACCCGGTTCCGGTTCTCGACCAGGAACCGCAGCAACTCGAACTCGCGCCGCGTCAGCCGCACCGGGCGTGCGTCCACCGAGACGGCCACGGCGTCGAAGTCGGCCGCCAGGTGGGCCCCTGCGTACACGCTCGATGGCGGCGCCGCGCTGCCCGACCGCCGCCGCAGCACCGCCCGGACCCGCGCCGCCAGCTCGCGGAGGCTGAACGGCTTGGTCACGTAATCGTCGGCGCCGAGATCGAGACCGCATACGCGGTCCGCCTCCGACGTGCGTGCGGTCAGCATGATGATGGGGATGTGCGTCGTCCCGGGTTGGGCGCGCAGCACCCGGCACACTTCGTTACCGCTGAGCCCCGGCAGATTGAGGTCGAGGATGACCAGGTCGGGCCGGGAGTCGGCGGCGGCGCGGAGCGCCTCATCGCCGCTCGCTACCGTCTCGACCTCGGCCTCGCCGGCCCGCTCCAGGGTGTGCTTGATCAGCAGGGCGATGTCCGACTCGTCCTCGACGACGAGCACGCGATGGCGTCGGCTCATGCCAGACAGCGTGACTGATTGGCATGTCGAGTCGATGTCGGAAGCGTTAATTGTGGGTTTCGTGAGGGGGAGGCCCCGGCCGGGGGCCAGGGGCCGCGCGCACTGCGGCCCCTGGAGCGTGTCGTCCCAGTGTCTCGTCTACGCTGATCGAGGACCACCTCGCGGGCGCCGCGCTCCGCGATCCGGGCCTCGTTCAGCGCGGACGGGCCTCTAGAAATTCACCCGCAGCGAGAACTGCGCCTGGCGATTGGTGCCCATCCCGACGGTGGTGCCGACGGTGCTGCGCAGCTTGCCGAAGGTCGATCCCGCGGCGGCCGGGGTAAAGGGCTGGCCCGGCTGCAGCTGATTGGCGCCGGTGCCGATCGCGTTGGCCAGCGTCGCCGGCGGCACATCGTAATTGTCGCGGTCGAGCAGGTTGAAGACCTCGCCGCGCAGCTCGAAATTGGCGCCGGGGACGCCCAGCCCGAATCGCTTGGCGACCACCAGGTCGACCTGGACAAAGCCCGGGCCACGCAGCACCCCGCGCTTCAGGTTGCCGAACTCGCCCGGCGCCGGGATCGAGAACGCCGCCGGGTTCAACCACCGCAGACCGCTCTTCAGGTACGGGTTCACCCCCGGGACGAGGTCGGGCCGGCGCACGCCTCGCGAAGCGCCGCCGCCGGGCGTATTGATGACCGCCGTGCAGGTCGCGCAGGGGCCGCCGACGTAGCTACCCGCGGCGGTGCGGTAGACCACGTCATTGCGCGTCACCCGCACGTCCAGCGGCAGGCCGCTGCGGCCGTTGACGATCGTCCCCACGTCCCAGCCGCCGAGGATGGCCTGACGCAGGCCGGTGGCGTCGGTCAGCCACTTGCGGCCGCTCCCGAACGGCAGCGAATAGAGCGCGCTGATGTTGAAGGTGTGCCGCACGTCGAAGCGGTTGTAGCCGCGCTCGTACTCGTAATCCGCGAGCGTACGCGCGTTGTTCGCCGCGGTCAGCGCCTCGTTGGACCCGGCGGTGGTGCCGTAGCTGCGCGACAGCGTGTACTGCGAGTTCAGCGTCAACCCGCTGTTGAAGCGGCGGGCGAGCGACAGCTGCATGGCGTTGTAGGTGTCGTCGCCGCCGCTGGTCTTGATGTCGACTTCGGCGAACGGCCTCGAGATCGAGCCATCGGGATTGACGATGTCGAATTCGCGAACGACGATCGCGGCGGCCGCCGGGTTGGGATTGGTCCGGACGCCGACGATGCGGTTGGTGATGCTGCGCAGGAAGAGGTTCCGTCCCTGGCTGCCGACGTAGGCTGCCGTGCCCACCATCCCCAGCGGCAGTTCCTGCTGCAGCGAGGCCGAGTACTGCCAGACGCGCTCGGGCACGAGGTACGCCGAGGTGTAGGCGCGCGGCTGGAAGCCCCGGTCGAGCGGGTTGTTGAGGAAGTTCGATCGGAGCGCCCCGAGGTTGGCGGGAAAGGCGCCGCCCGGAATGGTGCTGGAGATCCGATCGCTCTCGATTGGCTGAATCTGGTCCTCGGTCTGTCCCGGCCCGACCAGCAGGCCGGCGCCGGCGCGCAGCACCGTCCGGCCCGAGCGCGAGGGCGTCCAGGTGAAGGCCAGGCGCGGCTGGAAGTTGTTCGCCGCGGTGCGGAACGGTGCCGTCCCGGAAGGCAGCACCACGCCGTTCTCGGCGTCGAACTTGACCAGCAGGTTGTCGCGCTCGGTCAGCGGCGTGTAGTAGTCGTAGCGGAGGCCGTAATTCAGCGTCACGCCGGACCCGGCTTTCCATTCGTCCTGCACGAAGCCGATGGCGTACTCCTGCTCGGTGTGGCGCGGGCCGATCGCCCCGGCATTGAACGGGCTGGGGTCGCTGAGATCGCTCAGATACGCGGTCTGCTGCAGCGTGTTGGCGAGGAAGTCGTTGAGGTTGGACCAGGTATAGGTCGTGCCACCGAGCCGGTCGGTTTCCATGCGGATCATCCGGTACTCGGCGCCAAGCTTCACCGTGTGGGCGCCAGCGGTCCAGGTCAGGTTGTCGATCAACGACAGGGAGTAGGGCTTGTACGGCGCGCCGCGGCCGTTGGTGGCGCTGTTCTGCCGCAACAGGCCGCCCGGAATCGCGAGCCCGGAGGAGGCGCCCTGGCCGGCGATGCCGGTGTTGGCGACGCTGCCGCTGATGTTGAGGGTGATATTGGACAGGTCGAGGCCCCCCACCGTCGGCGCCGAGCCGCTCACCTGGGTGGGCGAAGTGTTGTAGCCCACCTTGGCCTCATTGAAGAGGCGCGGGGTCAGGATGCCCTGCAGCACGACGACGCCGTTGGCCGGCTTCGCCGAGGTCAGCGCGCGCCGGCCGGTCACCCCCTCCGGCTGATCGTTGCGTCCGTCGTCGCGGAAATACCTGCCGTAGACGGTCCAGGCGCTCGAGAGCTTGACGTCGGCGCGTCCGGCGAAGGAATTTTCCCGGACCACGGCGTTCGACTGGAGCTGCAGGATGTCGAAGTCGGGATTGGCCGAGGCCCCGGGAAGGATGACCGCGCCGGGGGCGCGAAAGGCGTTGAACAGCGGCTGAATCGCCGGAACCGCCCGCTGGAAGGCCGCCGCGCTCGGCACGCCTTCGATGAAGTTGATGCCGGACTGGAGCCGATAGCCTTCGTAGCTGCCGAAGAAAAAGGCGCGGTCCCTGGCGAACGGCCCGCCGACCGAGCCGCCGAACTGCTTCAGCGAGAGCGGGCTCTTCTGCAGGTCGAAGGCGTTCTTCGAATCGAATCTGTCGTCGCGGAGGTAGTGGAACGCCGATCCGTGCAGCGCGTTGCCGCCGGACTTGGTGACCACGGAGATCTGGCCGCCGGTGCCGGTGCCATATTCGGCCGGATAGCTGCTCGAGTCGACGCGGAACTCCTGCACGTTCTCGATGCTCGACTGCAGCTTGAACGGGGAGGGAATCTCGCCGTTGAGGTTGCCCGGGGCGGCGTCGATGATGGCCGTGGCTTCGATGCCGTCGAAGCGAATCATGTTCTGTTCCACCGCGCGGCCGCTGAAGCGGATGTCGCTGAAGGTGCCGGTGCCGCTGTTGAGGGCGCCCGGCGCCTGCAGGTAGAGCTGCGACATCTGGCGGCCATTGAGCGGCAGGTCTTCGACCTCGCGCTGGTTGACGTTGACGCCCATGCGCGCCGAACTGAGATCCAGCGCGGACGCACTGGCAACGACGTTGACCGACTCGCTCACGCCCGCCGGCCGCAGCTCCATGTCGAGGGTGAGGTCCTGGCCCGCCTGGAGCAGGATGCCGGTGTAGGCCGTGGGCGCGAACCCCGTGAATGCCGCCTTGACGGTATAGGTGGACGGCCGCAGACCGGTGATCGTGAACCCACCCTGCGCGTCGGCGGTCGCGACCCGCTCACCGCCAGTCTTCTCATTGGTCACCGTTACGGTCGCGCTCGCGACCGCCGCGCCGCTCTGATCCCGCGCCGTGCCGGCCAGTGTCGCGAGGCCCCCTTGTGCGGCGGCGGCGGCCGGCGCCAGCACCGCCGCGACGGCGATCACAATGGCAATCATCTTCTTTGAATTCATGTCTCCCTCAGCAGTTGATCCGCTCGCGGCGTGACCTCCCGTCAGCGCCCGCACGTTGAGAGTAGGGAGGGGGTATGACAGTCAGGCAACGCGCCTGTGACGAGGGGGTTAAATCGGGCCGGGCAGGAGGCGAAAGACGAGTCGATGAATCACTCGCGCATCAGTCTCGACGGGCGGACGGCGGTCTTCGAGGCGCCAGGCGCGGAGGGGCGGGTCACGTTCCGAAG
>JAYTEJ010000399.1:0-2648 GCA_043735365.1 Acidobacteriota bacterium | reverse complement strand
TGGGGATGGTGGTCGGGGCTTTCGCCAAGAACGTCGGCGACATTCTGAGGCACATGCTGTGAGCGAGGCGGTTTCCCGACCCTTCGCCGCGATGAGCCGCTTCGCCGCCGAACTGGCCACCCTGATCCGCCGCGCCGGCTATCGGTCGCCGTCCGTTCCGACGCCGAGCCCCGACCCCGACCGCTCTGAACTGGCCGCCAATATCGAGGCGCTGATGGGCGGGCCGGTGGCGACGGTGTATGACAAGCCACCGAAGGATGCGCCATGAACTTCCCCAAGGGCCCCGGCTGGCCGGACATGCGTGGGTGGGCGGCGGCGGGATTCTTCGCCCTGACGTTCTATGTCCTCTACATGATCGAGAAAAACCCGGCGCTGCTGTCAGTTCCGAGCTTCATGCAATTCGCTGGCGGGTTGATCGCGGGCGGCGTCCTGGCTGTCGGGGCCTTCCTGTTCGGCGGCACGAAATCGGGCGCGGAAACGAGCGCCAAGATTGCCGACGCCTACGCCAGCTCGACGCCAGCGCCCCAGCCAACGCCCGTAGCGCCTATCGTCTCGCAACCCGCCCCTGACACCGTGACGCTGGCCCCCGGCGATCATGTAGACGTTTCAGCGGAGCCCGCGCCATGATTTCCCCCGCCCAACTGCTCGCCCTTGTCGGCCATTGCGACGCCGAAGTCATCGCGCCGGCGCTCAGTGCGGCCGCCGCCGATGCGGAGATCAGCACGCCGCGCCGGCTGGCCCATTGGCTGGGGCAGCTCGCCGTCGAAAGCGCCGGGTTCAACCACATGGTCGAGAACCTGAACTACAGCGCCGACAGGCTGTGCGCCGTCTGGCCCGGCCGGTTCCCGACCACCCTTGCCGCCCAGCCCTTCGCCCACAATCCTGACGCGCTGGCCAACCGGGTGTATGGTGGACGGCTGGGCAATACCGAGCCCGGCGACGGGGCAAGGTACAAGGGCCGTGGGTTCATTCAGATCACTGGCCGGGCCAACTACGCGAAGTTCGGCGAGCTGACCGGCCTCGACCTCGTGACCCATCCCGACCTTGCCATCATGCCCGACGCCGCCGCCCGCATCGCTGCCGCCTTCTGGACCGCCCACGGCCTCAACGCCATGGCCGACGCCGACAATATCGAGGGCATCACGCGGGCGATCAATGGCGGCTTAAACGGCCTCGCCGACCGCAAGGAAGCTGTGGCCGACGCCAAGGTCATCTTCGGGATCAGAAGCGCATGATGTTCCTGGCCGCCCTCATGGTCTGGACGGTGACGGTCGCCGTGCCGCTGCTGGCAATCTACGTCCTGGCTCGCAGATGGCTGATCGGGAGGTGATAGCCGTGCCCGCAAAGACCCCGCTCGAAATCCCTGAAAGGACCACCTCATGAAACTCCTGCCCGCATCGGCGCTTGTCGCCATCGCCCTCGTCGCCTCCGGGTGTTCCGGCTGTTCAACGCTGGAGCGCGTCAACCACGCCATTTCCGCCCCCAGCCGTACCCTGGTAGATGAGAAGGCCGTTCTCGCCGCTGAGGCCGCCTACGGGGCCGCCCTGGACACCGTGACGCAAGGGGCCAAGGACGGCCGCATCAAGGGCGAGGATGCGGCGAAGGTCGCGGCCCTCATCCGCAAGGCCGCCCCCGCCCGCAAAGCCCTTGAGGCCGCGCTGCACGGCGCCAACGCCACCGACCTCGCCACCCGCTACGCCGACTTCAAGACCATCGTCACCGACCTGACCGCCATTGGAGCAAAGTAAATGGACCCCGCAACCCTGGCCCTGATCATCAAGGGTGTGACCTTGGGAGCCGATCTCCTGACCAACGGTTACAAGGCGTATGAGGCCAACAAAGAGGCGTTCACGTCCGAAGACGCCGCCGTGATCGAGCAGGCCCTGGCCGGGATCATCGCCATGAACGACGCCAAGGAAGCCGCTGCCCTGGCCGCGCTGGACGCCGCCGCGAAGGGTTAGGCCGGCCGACGCGGCAGGACTCGAACCTGCATGTGGCGAGTTAGAAGCTCGCTGATCTTCCATTGATCCACGCGCCGAACTGGCGCCCGCTGAGAGACTTGAACTCCCGGCCTTCCGGTTCGAAGCCGGACGCTCTATCCACTGAGCTAAGCGGGCGTGAGGTTGGCTGGACCGGCAGGCCTCGAACCTGCGACCACCCCATTAACAGTGGGGCGCTCTACCGACTGAGCTACGGTCCAAAAAGAAGGTGGGTGGGCGGTACTCTAACCAAGCTGAGCTACGCCCAGACGAAACAGCCCCTTAGCGGGTGGCTGGTCTCCTGGCGGTATTTCGCCGCAGATTGGCGAGGGTGCTAGTGGCGTTCATGACCGGCCCATAAACGCACGGTTCCGCTCATGTGGCAATACCGATCCCGGCGCATCCTCCCGGCGCCGGCAACCTCAGCCCCTCGGCTTCACGGCCGGGGGGCTTTTTGCGTTTCGGGGGTGAGGGCTGCGTCGATCATGGCGGCCCAATGGATTCTAGAACCAACGCGGTCGTACTCAACATCTTCCTTGTCAGCCGCCTTGATCATCCCCTCAGTCGGCTCTCGCATCGCCTCTATGGCTGCACGGGCGTCCCAAAGCACATCATGCACGTCGGTGTTGCGACGACCTTTTCTGGCGGCCTCTAGCGCAGCGCACCAAT
>JAYTEJ010000398.1:0-4534 GCA_043735365.1 Acidobacteriota bacterium | reverse complement strand
GCTCTTGTCGTTGATGAGCGCCGTCTTGACGTCGACCGTCTTGGCGCCTTCGCTGACCTTTTCCCCCATTTTCGAGGTGTCCTTGGCGGCTCCGTGCATGGTGTTGGCGCAGGCCGACGCCCCGGCCGCCAGTCCGATCACGAGCAATCCGACCATTGTCTGATTTGCGACTTTCATAAGCACTCCCTCAATTTGCCGACAGAGCGGTGACGCTCAGTGGCTGTCCACTTCGGCAAAATCCGCACCGCGACCGGGAGCGGTCAGCGGCGGTTGCCAAGCTCCGTCACCTCGTGAGCAAGAAGGCCGCCACGTTTGGCCAAGCTCAGGCGTCCCTGCCGGAAGGCAAAGGGCCGGGACGGACCGTCAGGGCGCCATGCGCCCGGGGCGCTTGAAGGAGAACACCAGCCCCCCGGCGGTCCGCAGATCCAGACGGCGGAAGCCGGCCACCGGCCGGTTTCGATACTTGAGCCTCGTCACACTTCTTTCACGTCCCGGGCGTCCCTTCGGCAGGAATTCGCGTCTTCGCGCCGGAAGGTCATCCGCTCCTGGGGGCTCGACCCGGCCGGCCACCTGGTCCTCACCATTCGGGTGGAGAGCATGATGATGGCCCCGGGAGAGTCGCACGCCGTATTCGACTGCCAGCCCTGAACCCCGCCGGAACACTCATCATCCGCGTCGGTCCTACAGTCCATTCCGCAGCGCCCTGCTGATCGACTGCTGCGCTCACGGCAGCACCAGATCCCTCGGGACCTTGACGACCAGCGTTCCCGCGATCTTGTCGTGCCACGTCTGGCCCTCGGGGTCCTGCAGCATCCACAGGCAGCCGATCCCCAGGGCGGCGAGCGAGAACACGCTCGCCAGCCCGCGCACCACCGCGTCGGCCGCCCGCAGCGGGGCGCCGTGGGTGCGGATCACCCGCAGGCTGCAGATGATGCCTCCGAGCGTCGTCCCCTTCCAGGTCCAGAAACCGATGTGATAGGCGAGCAGCAGGAGGAAGAAGAAGCCGTCGTGCCGGTCCATGTCGAGCAGCGAGTTGGCAATCGCCACCAGCAGGCAGTCGAGCGCGAAGGCGGCGAGGCGATCGAGGAACCCGGCGCGTGGGAACCGCGCCAGCCCTGAGGTGTACGCCACCCTGGGTGGCACCTCGTCCGACAGCGGCAGCGGCGGCGCGGCGGCGAATGCTGCCGGATCGCCTTCCGGCAGGCCGGTGGCGGTCGCGGGATTGTCGATCACGGTGTCGGAGACGGGCAGGGGAGCCACGGCGGCAGGCGACGGCTTGACGCGAACGGGCCGCTCGCTCCGCCACGCCGTCCGGAACATGGCGGCAGCGGCGCCGAGGCCGAGCACGCTGGTCAGCGCCCAGGTGATGAAGCCGAGTACCGGCACCATATACGCGCCGATCAGCAGCGCAAAGCCAATCACGAACGCCGCCAACGCCTGGAATCGTCCCTCCGGCGGCTCCGGCCGGACGATGGTCCGGCCAATGGCCCGCGCCACCGCGGCCTTGCCGACGAGCGCGGCAACGACGACGGCGCAGAGCAGGAAGGGCACGATTGCCAGCCCGATCACGGAGATGGCCATGATGGCCAGGACCGGTACCGCCAGGATCAGCACCAGCAGGCCCGAGAAGAACGCGCTGAAAGGCCGGATCGCCAGCGCATCGGCGGCGGCGCCGACCGGCCGATCGAACACCGCGTTCAGTACGAGATAGACGAGAAAGAAGATCCCGACGAGGGTCCAGATCCAGGGCAAGTCGGGCACGATCAGCCGTCCCCACAGCAGCCCCCGGGTGATCCACGGCGAGATGTTCTGCAGTGCGTGTCCGATCCAGGCGCTGCCAACGACGACCTGTTCCCCTTCCGGAGAGAACCCCTCAGGGCCCTGCAGCGTGCCGCCAATCACCACCAGGTCGCCGCGCAGGGCCGCGCCCGGGTCGACGATGGCGCTGCCGCCCACGACGACGACCGAGCCGCCGATGACGGCGCCGGTCCCGAAATGCGCCGAGCCCATGACCACGACGACGTCCGACTCGACACGGCCGTCGACGCGGACATCGCCGATGATGTTCACCACTTTTTGGACGACGTCGGCGGCCGCAAGGGTGTAGCCCTGTCCGATGCGGACGATCGGGCGGTCGAACCTGTAACGGCGGGGCTCCTCGGGCTGGTCGACAGGGTCAGCGGTCGCGGGCGCTTCTGCCTGCGGCGTGCGCCCCTCGGGGCGCGGTGGAGGTGCGGAGCTCTGCGCGGAGGCCGCGGCTCCGGCGGTGAGGAGCAGCGCGCAGCCGAGCGCGGTGTGCCAGCGGGTGATGGTCATCTTTGTGAAGCCCCTCCCAGGGCGAGCTCGAATGCGGCCCAGGCCAGCGCGCAGGCCAGCGTCAGGCCCATGCCGAGCGCGAGCATGTAGGTGGCGACCGGCTGCAGCAGCACTTCCCAGAAGGCGCGCATCACGGTCGCCGCTTCTCCCGCCGTCCGGGCCACGTCGGCGACGGGCCGCGGCGGCGCGGCCGCCAGCAGCCAGAGGCCGGCGGCGAGCGCGATCAGGACGGCTGCCGATCCGGCCTGCCAGAGCAGCGGCCAGGTGAGCCAGCCGGTGGCGCGCGGGGCGCCCACCGTGGCGGCCAGGATGCGCGGCAGCAGCGTCTGCGGCGCCCGCAGCCGCGGCAGCTGCTTCAGCTCCCGATCGAGCCGTTGCTCCAGGTCAGCGGGGTCCATAGGTGCCCGACAGCTTCTCCCGCAGGGCCTCGCGGCCGCGATGGATGTCCGATTTCACTTTCGCCAGAGAGACGCCCATGGCGTCGGCGATGGCCTGGTACGGCATGTCTTCGAAGTGAAACAGCACCAGCGGCACTCGCTGATGGTCGGGGAGCGCGCGCAGCGCCCGCTCCACCAGCTCGTGGCGTTCGGATCGCTCGAGGTCGTCCGGCGCCGCCGCCATCAGCGCCAGCCGGGTGGCCAGCGTCGGCCGATCCCCTTCCCGGTCGAGCTCGCTGAAGAACTGCCAGCGGGCCCGGTAGCGGGTCAGGTGATTGAGGCAGAGGTTGGTCGTCACCGTTTTGAGCCATCCGGGCGCCGACGGGTTGGCGTCGAGATCGCCGAATCGCTCGAAGGCGCGCAGGAATACCGTTTGCGCGACGTCCTCGGCCTCCCCCTCGCGCCCGAGCAGCCGTACGGCGGTAGAGAACACCATGTCCTGGAACTCACGCACGAACGCCTCGAACCGGGCGGCGTCGGTCATGACGGATGCGTCCGTCCGCCTGCGATCACTACAGGACAAACACGCCAGCGGGGGGAAAGTTGCACGGGTCCTGCGGAGTGTAGCGCGGCGGCTGCCTGCTACCGTTGTGTCACCGCCCGCCGCCCTCAGTCGATTCCGGGTCCTGGCTGGCGTCGTGAAAGATCCGCGACCTGCTGGCGTGGCTGCAATGCGAGCGGCAGGGAAGAACGTCACAAGACTCGCGTTACAGGTCGATGGATGCCTTCATCAGCTGCTCGTGCTCGTCGTAGGAGACGGTGAATCCGGCGCGCTCGCTGACGCTGAGCATGTGGCGGTTCTCGGCGTCGATGCAGGCGACAATCCGCGTCAGCTTCTCATCGCGTCCGATCTGCACCAGCCGCCGGAGCAGCTCGGTACCCAGGCCCTGGCCGTGGTGGGCATCGGCGACCAGAATGGCGAACTCCGCCTCGTTTACGCCCCGCAGCTTCACGAGGCGGCCGACGGCAAGAATCACCGACTCGCCGGCCGCGTTGCGCTCCTCCGCCACGAGCGCCATTTCGCGCGCGTAATCGATGAAGCAGGCCCGCGTGAGTCGGTCGTGGGCGATGCGCTGGCTGAGACCCATCATGTGCAGGTAGCGGAAATGGACGCTGCGCTCCGACACCGTCCGATGGAAGCCGACCATCAGCGGCTCGTCTTCCGGACGAATCGGCCGGATCGTGATCGCCGTGCCGTCGTGCAGCGTCCACGATCCGACGTACTGTACCGGGTAGGGACGGATGGCGAGCGCCGGCAGCGCGTCCTCCGCGACGCTGGCGTCGTGGAGGACGATGCGCGCGTCGAGCGCGACCAGCCGCTCGGCCGACGCGAGCAGCGGGTTGATGTCGATCTCCTTGATCCACCGCTGCTCGACAACGAGCTGGCTGAAGCGGACCAGCAGCTGGTCGAGGGCGGCGAGGTCGACCGCCGCGCCGCCGCGGACGCCCTGCAGCGCCGCGAATATCCGGGTCGGCTCCATCAACCGCCGCGCCAGCGTCGTGTTGAGCGGCGGCAGCGCCAGCCCACGATCCTGGTAGACCTCGACCAGCTTGCCGCCCGATCCGAACAGCAGCACGGGCCCGAGCTGCGGATCGAGCGAGCTGCCGAGGATCACTTCATAGCCGTCACGCGAGACCATCGGCTGCACGGTGACGCCGAGGAAGTGCTCCGCGCCGGCCCTGGCCGCCACCGCGGCGCCGATCGCGTCGTAGGCGCGGCGGACCGCGGCGCCGTGCTCCAGGTCGAGCGCGACGCCGCCGACGTCGGTCTTGTGCGTGAT
>JAYTEJ010000397.1:0-4548 GCA_043735365.1 Acidobacteriota bacterium | reverse complement strand
ACCGACTCGTTCCAGTGCCACAGGCCATCGACGGACTTGGCGTAGGGATCGAGCAGCAGCTTGGACGGGTTGCACCACTGCCCATTTTCAGGCGCCCAGGGGCCGTGCACCCGGTAGCCGTAGTCCTGGCCCGGGCGGACGCTGGGCAGGTAGCCGTGCCAGCAGAGCGCCGTGCACTCGGGCAGATCGTGGCGCGTCTCGTTCCCCTGCTCGTCGAATAGGCAGAGCTCGATGCGTTCTGCCGCTTCGGAAAACACCGAGAAGTTCGTGCCGGTGCCATCAAAGGTGGCTCCCAGCGGGTACGGCTTACCTGGCCAGATTTGCATCATGCTCCGCATCTCGAATTTATCGGGATGCCTTCGCCACGCCGGCGCCCGGGCACACCCCATCATCGCATCGCGCACACCGCGCCGGCCTCGGCGCTTCAATTCTCGTGCCGCGCGCCCCAGCCCGCCAACGGTATGAGGACATTTCTATATCGCGTTGACACCACCAACGGTACGGTTGACAGGTCAGCGCAAGGGGCGATAGGCTAGGAAGAGTGTCGCGCCCACAACAGCTCCATCGTCACCACCATCACCACCACGGTTCCGGCGGGCCGATCGAGCTGCACGCGTACTGAAAGCACAAGACATCACGCGCAGCCAAGGTAGCCCCGCTGGACATGTTCAGCGGGGTTTTTCCGTTTCAGCCTCTTTTGGAAGACAGCGTTTATGGACTTCAGCAAACTCGGCGGTCTCATCCCCGCGGTCGTGCAGGACGCCGACAGCCTTCAGGTCCTCATGGTCGGCTTCATGAACCAGGAAGCCTTCGAGCGGACCCGGGACAGCGGCTTCGTGACCTTCTTCAGCCGCTCGCGCAACACGCTCTGGACCAAGGGGGAGACCTCCGGCAACCGCCTGCAGGTCGAGCGCATCCTCGTCGATTGCGACGACGATACCGTGCTGGTGATGGCGCGGCGGCTCGGCGAGGGTAACGTCTGCCACACCGGGGAGCGCTCCTGCTTCTACCGTCCGATCGAGGCCGGCCGATGAACACCCTGAGACTCGGCATTCCGAAGGGCTCCCTGCAGGAGGCCACGATCCAGTTGTTCGGCCGCGCCGGCTTCAACATCTACGCCAGCGCGCGGTCGTACTTCCCCGCCATCGACGACCCGGAGATCGACTGCATGCTGATCCGCGCCCAGGAGATGGCCCGCTACGTCGCCGACGGCGTGCTCGACGCCGGCCTGACGGGGCAGGACTGGATTGCCGAGCATGCCGCCGGCAACGGCGGCGCCGCCGGGGTCACACCGCTCGCCGACCTGATTTATGCCAAGCAGAGCTTCGGCAAGGTGCGCTGGGTGCTCGCGGTTCCGGAGGAGTCCCGTTATCAGTCGCCGCAGGACCTCGAAGGCGCCACCATCGCCACGGAGCTGGTGCGCGCCACTCAGGCCTACTTCCAGGGGCACGGTGTCAACGTCAACGTCGAGTTCTCGTGGGGCGCCACCGAGGTCAAAGCGCCGCGGCTCGCCGATGCCATCGTCGAAGTCACCGAGACGGGGTCTTCGCTGCGCGCCAACCGGCTCCGCATCATCGACACCGTGCTCGAATCGAATACGCAGCTGATCGCCAATCCATCCGCACTCGAGTCCGGCTGGAAGCGCACCAAGCTCGAGAACATCGCCCTGTTGCTGAAGGCGGCGATCGAGGCGCATGGGCGGGTCGGGATCATGCTCAACATCCGGCGGGCCGACCTCGAGACCGTCCTGGCGCTGCTCCCGGCGCTGCAGCGGCCGACCATTTCTCCTCTGAGCGACACCGACTGGGTGGCGCTCAACACCATCATCGAGGAACGCACGGTGCGGGACCTGATCCCCAAGCTCAAGGCGGCTCGCGCCCAGGGCATCGTCGAATACCCGCTCAACAAGATCGTGATGTGACCGTGACGCCCGCCATCCCGGACTTCAGCATTCGCATCATTCCCGCCGCGGACCGTCGGCTCGTCGATGCGCTTCTCGACCGCGCCGCCCGCCGGGATGCGGCGGTCGAGCGCAAGGTCGCCCGCATCGTCGACGACGTGCGCCGGGAGGGAGACGCGGCAGTGCGGCGCTATGCCGCCAGGTTCGACGGCCTCTCAGGGGCGATGGAGGTGGATCGGGCGCAGATCCGCCGCGGCGCGCGGCAAGTGCCCCGGGAGGTGCGCGAGGCGATTGCGACCGCCGCCGATCACATCCGGCGGGTGGCGGCGCGGCAGGTGCCGCGCGGCTTCGTGGTGCAGCCGGTCGCCGGCGTCCGTATCGAGCAGCGGGTGCTGCCGCTCGACCGCGTCGGGTGCTACGTGCCCGGGGGCCGCCACCCGCTGCCTTCCTCGCTGCTGATGACGGCCATCCCGGCCCGCGTCGCCGGGGTGCGCGAGGTGATCGCGGTCTGCCCGAAGGTGGACGCGGCCATTCTCTGCGCCGCCCAGGCCGCGGGCGTGTCGCGGCTGTTCCGCATCGGCGGCGCCCACGCCGTGGCGGCGCTGGCGTTCGGGACCGCCACCATCCCCCGCGTCGACAAGATCGTCGGGCCCGGAAATGCCTACGTGGCGGCGGCCAAGTCGCTGGTGGCGCGGGAGTGCGCCATCGACTTCGAGGCGGGGCCGAGCGAGATCGCCGTGGTCTCGACGTCCGGATGGCCGGCGTGGATTGCCGCCGACCTCATCGCCCAGGCGGAGCACGACCCGAACGCCCGCGCCATCCTGTTCACCCCCTCCGCCCGGCTCGCGGCGGCGGTCGCCGAGGAGATCCGGCGGCAGGCGCCGATCGAGGGCCCGGCGCGGCAGGCGCTGGCGGCCAATGGCGGCATCATCCGGACGCGCACGCTGGCCGACGCCGTAGCGCTCTGCCAGCGCATGGCGCCGGAGCACGTCGTCTGCGACACCGACGCCGTGGCCGGCCGGCTGACGCGCGCCGGCACGATTTTCGTCGGCGACTACAGCGCCCAGGCGTCGGGTGACTACGCCACCGGCTCCAACCATGTGCTGCCGACCAACGGCGCGGCACGGGCCCGCGGCGGGCTGAGCGCGGCGGACTTCGTCCGCGTCAGCACCGTGCAGCGGCTCACGGCCGCAGGCCTGCGGCGGATTGCGCCGGCCGCCATCGCCCTGGCGCGCGCGGAAGGGCTGACCGGCCACGCGGCCTCCATCGGGATCCGGGGTCGCGACGGAGGCGAGGCATGAGCTTCGAATACGAACGCGTCGTCACCTCCGGGACCGGCCTGCGTCTGCACCTCAACGAGAACACCGCCGGCTGCTCGCCGCGGGTGGTGTCCGCGCTCCAGGCGCTGACCCGCCACGACCTCGCCACCTATCCCGATTACGACGCCGCGGTCGATGCCTGCGCGCGGTTCCTTGGCGTCGGCACGGCGTCGCTGCTGCTGACCAACGGCCTGGACGAGGGCATTCTCGCGATTGCGGTGGCGGCGCTGCGCAACGGCCCGGCCGAGACTCCGTACGAAGCCATCGTCGTGGTTCCCGCTTTCGACATGTATGCCGCCTGCTCGGATGCCGCGGGCGGCCGCGTCGTCGAAGTGCCGCTCGAGACGGGCTTCGAGTTTCCGCTGGCGCAGGTCCTGGCACGGGTCACCGCCAGAACGCGAGTGGTGTGGCTCACCAACCCGAACAACCCCACCGGCCAGGTGATTCCGGTGGACGCCATCGCACGCATCGCGCAGGCAGCTCCCGACGCGGTGGTGATGGTCGACGAGGCCTACGCCGATTTTTCCGGGACGACGCTGATTGGCGGACCGCTGATGGCCCGCCACCCCAACGTCGTCGTCGGGCGGACGTTCGCCAAAGCGCACGGGCTGGCGGGGCTGCGGATCGGGGCGCTGGTCGGCGACCCCGGTGCGCTGTCGTCAATCCGTCGCGTCGTCCCCCCCTACAGCATCAACGCCTGCGTGGCGGCGGTGCTGCCGGCGGCGCTCGGTGATGCCGAGTACTTCACCTGGTACCTGGACCAGGTGGTGCAGTCCAGGACGCTCATCTACGCGGCCCTCGACGATCGCGGCATCCGCTACTGGCAGAGCGCCGGGAATTTCGTGCTGGCCCGGTTCGAGGGAGACAGCGGCGGCCTGGTCGCGGCGCTGGCGGCGCGCGGCGTCCACGTCAGGGATCGATCGGGCGACGCCGGCTGCCAAGGCTGCCTGCGGATCACCGCCGGGGTGGTGGCACACACGCGCGCGTTCATCGCCGCGCTGGGAGAGGTGCTGTGAGACGGGGAACGATCAAGCGGGTCACGGGGGAGACCTCGATTGCGCTGCGGCTGACGATCGACGGCAAGGGGCGCTACGACGTCCGCACCGGCATCCGCTTCCTCGACCACATGCTGGAGCTCTTCACCCGCCACGGCGGCTTCGACCTGACGGTGCGCGCGACCGGCGACCTCGACGTCGATCAGCACCACACCGTCGAGGACCTCGGCATCGCGCTCGGCGAAGCGGTCTCGGCTGCGCTCGGCGACCGGAAAGGCATCAACCGCGCCGGTTATTTCATCATGCCGATGGACGAGACGCTGGCGGTGGCGGC
>JAYTEJ010000396.1:0-4747 GCA_043735365.1 Acidobacteriota bacterium | reverse complement strand
CGCCAGCGCGGCGTGGCGGTGGTGAGCGGTGTGCGGAAGGCCGAGGCCGAGGCGCTGAACCCCGGGTTTTTCAGCGTCATGCGCCGGCACCGGCCGTTCGTGACCATCAAGGTGGCGCTGACCGCCGACGGCCGGGTGAGCGCCGCGCCGGGGGTTCGGACCCCGCTCACCGGCGCCGCGGCCAACCGGCTGATCCAGCGCGAGCGGGCGGAGGTGGACGCCCTGGCCGTCGGATCGGGCACGCTGATCATCGACGATCCGCTGCTGACGGCACGCGGCGCCTACCGCTTCCGCCCCCTGGCCCGGGTGGTGTTCGACACCCGGCTGCGGACCCCTCCGCATGCCAAACTATTCTCGACGCTCGGGTCAGGGCCGGTCATAATCGTGACGACGCCCGGGGGTGCCGCGGCCGCCCCGGAGGCCGCCGGGGCGCTGCGCGCCGCCGGCGCCGATCTCGCGGTCGTGCCCGCCGAAGCGGCAGGAGGAGCGGCGGACGGCGGGCGCGTCAGCCTCCACGCCGCCCTCGAGCACCTGGCCGGGCGCGGGCTGTCGTCCCTGATCGTCGAGGGAGGGCCGTGCCTTCAGCGCGCCTTCTGGGACGCCGGGCTGGTTGATCGCGTCCAGATATTCAGGACCCCGCACCGCGTGGGGGCGCTCGGGCTGGAGTGGCTGGCGCCGATCGACGCCGGGCTGGGCTGGTCGCCGGCGCTCACGAAGACGCTGGGCGCCGATGTGCTGGTCGAGGGATATGTTCACCGGACTGATTGAGGCCATCGGAGAAGTGGCGGAGGTCGCGCCGACCCCGCACGGGTTCCGGCTGCGCGTCGCGACCGCACTCGCGCCCGAGCTGTCGCCCGGCGACAGCCTGGCGGTCAACGGCGTCTGCCTGACGGTCGTCTCTGCCGATGGCGAGGGGCTCTACGCCGACATCTCGCCGGAGACCGCGCGGGTCAGCGCGCTCGGCCGTCTCACCAGCGGCTCGCGGGTCAACCTCGAGCGGCCGCTGCGGGCCGACGCCCGCCTTGGCGGGCACTTCGTCCAGGGCCACGTGGACGCGGTCGGGTCGATCGAAGAGATTCGCCCCGCCGGTGACTCCTATTGGCTGGCGGTCACGTTTCCGACCCTGCTCGCGCCCTACATCGTCCGCAAGGGTTCGATCACCATCGACGGCATCAGCCTGACGGTCGCCAACGTCGGCGACCGCCGCGTCGATGTGCAGATCATTCCCTACACCTGGACGCATACCACCCTGAGCAGCGTGCGGCAGGGAGATGCCGTCAACATCGAAGTCGACATCCTCGGCAAATACGTCGTTCGCGTCGCCGAACTGGCCGGCATGACGATCAAGCCGGGCGCGACACACTGAGTGACGGACACCCGACACATGGCCAAGCGATCCACCCGGACTCGAAAGTCACCGTTCGCTCCCATCGAGGAGGCGATTGCCGCGATCCGTGACGGCCGGATGATCATCGTCGTCGACGACGAGGATCGCGAGAACGAAGGGGACCTGACCATCGCGGCCGAGAAGATCACCCCGGAGGCGATCAACTTCATGGCCCGCTACGGCCGCGGCCTGATCTGCATGCCGATGACCGAGGAGCGGCTGGAGGAGCTCGACCTGCCGCAGATGGTCGTGCAGAACACGGCGCGCTTCGGGACCGCGTTCTGCGTGCCGATCGAAGCCAAGGGGGTGACGAGCACCGGGATCTCGGCGGGCGACCGTGCCGCCACCGTGCTCGCGGCCATCGACCCGCGCACCGGACCGTTCGACCTGGCGCGGCCCGGCCACATGTTTCCGCTCAAGGCCCGCACCGGCGGCGTCCTGGTCCGCGCCGGGCAGACCGAGGCGGCCGTCGATCTGGCGCGCATCGCCGGACTCTACCCCGCGGGAGTAATCTGCGAAATCATGAACGACGACGGCACCATGGCGCGGGTGCCGCAGCTGACCAAGTTCGCGAAGCGGCACAAGCTGCTGATGGTGACCGTCGCGGACCTGATTCAGTACCGGCTGCGGACCGAGGCGCTGGTGCACCGCATCGCCGCCGCCGACCTGCCGACCGTGAACGGCGACTTCCACGTCCTCGCCTTCGAGAGCTCGATCGACCATGAGACGCACGTCGCGCTGGTGAAGGGGGAGATTGGCGACGGCGAGAACGTCCTGGTGCGGGTGCACTCGCGGTGCCTGACCGGCGACGTCTTCCATTCGGCGCGGTGCGACTGCGGCCCGCAGCTCGACGCGGCGCTGGCGCGGATTGCCGAGGAGGGGCGGGGCGTGCTGCTCTATCTGAACCAGGAAGGGCGGGGGATCGGGATCGCCAACAAGATTCGCGCCTACGAGCTGCAGGATCAGGGGCTCGACACGGTCGAGGCCAACGAGCGCCTCGGCTTCAAGGCCGACCAGCGGGATTACGGGATCGGCATCCAGATCCTCAAGGATCTCGGGGTCCGCAGCATGCGGCTGCTGTCCAACAATCCGCGCAAGCTGGTCGGCCTCGAGGGCTACCAGTTGTCGGTGGCCGAGTGGCTGCCGCTCGAGATTCCGGCCTCGGAGACGACCCGGCGGTATCTGAAAACAAAGAAGGACAAGCTCGGCCACAGGCTCACCTCCGTTTGACAGATCCGGCCTCCATCAGCTACGATAAACGTTTGCGCGAGAAGCTCTTAGAGCGCCGACGACGATGTTTGAATCCCTCAGTGACCGCCTTCAGGGAGTCTTCCGCTCTCTGCGGGGGGAGTTCCGCCTCACCGAAGCGACCGTCGAGATCGCGCTGCGCGAGATCCGCATGGCGCTGCTCGAGGCGGACGTCAACTTCAAGGTGGTCAAGGCGTTCATCGACCGGGTGCGCGACCGCGCCGTCGATCAGGAGGTGCTCAAGAGCCTGACGCCCGCCCAGCAGGTCGTCCGCATCGTCCGCGACGAGATGCTGGCGCTGTTCGGCGAGACCACCGGCGGACTGCCGGCGGCGACGGCGCATCCGCGGGTCATCCTCCTGCTCGGCCTCCAGGGCTCGGGCAAGACGACCACCGCGGGCAAGCTGGGGCGCTGGCTGGCGAAGCAGGGGCGGCATCCGCTGCTGGTCTCCACCGACGTGCGGCGTCCGGCGGCGATCGCCCAGCTCAACGTCGTCGGCCAGCAGGCCGGGGTGCGGGTGCACGACCCGGCCGGGGAGCTCGATCCGGTGCGCCGCGCCAGCGGGGCGATGACCGAGGCGCGCAACAGCGGCTTCGACACGCTGATTGTCGACACCGCCGGCCGGCTGCACATCGACGACGAGCTGATGGAGGAGCTGCAGGCGATCAGCGCCGCGGTGACGCCGACCGATCGGCTGTATGTCGCTGACGCCATGACCGGCCAGGATGCCATCAAGAGCGCCGGCGAGTTCAACCGCCGCATCGGCATCAGCGGCGTGGTGCTGTCGAAGATGGACGGCGACGCGCGCGGCGGCGCGGCGCTGTCGGTCGTCGGCGTCGTCGGCGTGCCGATCGCGTTTGTCGGCAGCGGCGAGCGGCTGCAGGATCTCGAGCCGTTCCATCCCGACCGCGTCGTCTCGCGCGTCCTCGGGATGGGCGACGTGCTGTCGCTCATCGAGAAGGCCGAGGAGGCCGTCTCGGTGGAGGATGCCGAAAAGCTGGAGCGCAAGCTGCGGCTCGACGAGTTCACGCTCGAGGACTTCCGCGATCAGCTGCGGACGATCAAGAAGATGGGACCGATCGAGCAGATCCTCGGGATGCTGCCGGGGATGGGCAATCTCAAGGAGCTGACGGCGAACCGCGAGAAGATCGACGACAAGCAGCTGGATCGGGTCGAGGCGATCGTCAATTCGATGACCCCGCACGAGCGCCGGCACCATCAGCTGATCAGCGGCAGCCGCCGGAAGCGGATCGCGAAGGGCAGCGGCACCTCGGTCGAGGAGATCAACCGTCTGCTGAAGCAGTTCGTCCAGATGAAGAAGATGCTGAAGCAGATGGGCGGCATGGCGGCGATGGCGGGAAAGAAAAAGGGCGGCCTCGGCATGATGAAGGGGCTGATGGGTCGGTAGGAAAGCTAAAGGATCAAGATGTTAGCAATTCGTTTGAGGCGGACGGGTTCGAAGAAGCGGCCGTTTTTCCGGGTGGTGGTGACCGACTCGCGCGCCGCGCGCGACAGCAGCTACGTCGAGGTGCTCGGGCACTACAACCCGCGCACCACGCCGGAGACGCTGGATCTCAAGCGCGATCGCCTGGAACACTGGGTCAAGCTCGGGGCGACGCCGTCCGACACGGTGCGCACGCTGGTGGGCCGGATGCCGCCGGCGCCGGTGGAGTCCTCCGAGGCCCAGGCGGCCGAACAGCCCGCGTCGTGAGCCGCTGCCGGGATGTAGTCGAGGTCGTGGCCCGCGCGCTGGCGGACCGGCCGGAGGCCGTGCGGGTCGTGGAGCGGGACCAGCGGGGCCAGCTGCTGCTGGAACTGTTCATGGGCCCGGGAGAACTCGGGCGGGTGATTGGCCGCCAGGGGCGGACGGCCGCGGCGCTGCGCACCCTGGTGACGGCGACCGCGGATCTCGAAGGCGTCAAGGCGACCCTGGAGTTCCGGGACGACCAGTGAGCACGGACGACCTGCTGCTGGTGGGCCGGGTGGCGCGGCCGCACGGCATTCGCGGCCAGGTAATCGTCACCCCCGAGACCGATTTTCCGGGGGACCGCTTCAGGAACGGCCAGACGCTGCTCGTCGGCGCGGCGGATCGGCCGGTCGAGCGCCGCATCA
>JAYTEJ010000395.1:0-3459 GCA_043735365.1 Acidobacteriota bacterium | reverse complement strand
CATTTTCGAGGGCAACCGCTATCTCGTGACCCGGGGCAGCATCGGCTTCGCCAACCCGGTGCGGATCGAGCCCTACTTCGACATCGAGGCGGAGACGCGGGTCCGGGTGCCGGGCCAGACCTACCGGGTGACGCTCGGCTTCACCGGCACGACGTCGCGGATGTCGCTCAACCTCAATTCCGATCCGCCGCTGTCGAGCGTCGGCATCGCGCTGCTGCTGTTCGACCCGTCGGCCGACGTCACCGACGCCGAGCTGCGCGGCCTCAACCCCACGGCGACGACCCGGTCCCAGGAGGATCTGATCAAGGCGGCCACCGCCCGCCTGCTGACCGGCAGCGTCTCGGCGCCCGTCAACCGGGCGGTCGAGCAGACGCTCGGCGTCGATCTGCAGATCACCCCTTCGATTGGCGTCGCCGACGGCGACCCGCTGACCCCGTCGGCGCGGCTGATCCTCGGCAAGCGACTGTCGAACCGCGCCTACATCACCTTCGCGCGGCCGCTCGGTTCGGCTGCCCGCGATCAGATCCTGGTTCTCGAATACGATCAGAACGATCGCCTCGGCTGGGTCCTCACCTCGAACGGCGACCGGACCTTCTCCGTGGACTTCCGCGTGCAGCACCGCCGGTGATGTTCCCGATGCTCGCCGCCTCGTGGCTGCTGTTGGCCGTAGCGCCGGTCGCGGCGCAGGCGCCCCAGCCGCCGCCGGCGGCCGCCGGCCCGGCGGCGTACATCGGGCAGACGGTCGTCGAGCTGCGGCTGCTCTCCGAGGGCCAGCCGGTGGACGACCCGCCGGCCGCGGCGCTGATCGAAACCCGGCCCGGCGCGCCGTTTTCGATGGCCGCGGTGCGGGAGTCGATTACCCATCTGATCGGGCTGGGACGCTTTCAGGACGTGCGGGTCGACGCCGCCGCAGTGCCGGGCGGCGTGCGCGTGAGCTACGATCTGGTGCCGCTGCACAGCGTCCAGCGCGTCGATTTCCAGCGGTCCGCGGCCGCCGACGGCAGCCGCGGTCGCGACCTCGGTCTCGACGAAGGGCTGCTGCGGCGCACCATGACCAACCGCTTCGGCGCCTCCCCGCCGGTCGGCCGCGCGCCCGAAGTGGCGCGCACGCTCGAGCAGCTCTATCACGACCACGGCTACCTGACAGCCACGGTGCGGCCCATCGCCACCGAAGAGCACGATCCCGACCGCACCCTGCTGGCGTTCGACATCGACCCCGGGCCCCGCGCGCTCGTCGGCGCGGTCGAGATCGAGGGATCGCCGCCCGCGTCGCGCGAGGGCAGCGCCCGAGGTGATGTCGAGGCGTTCCTCCGCAGCATCCACGCCGCACCGGGCAGTGCCTACGAGCCGCTGGCGATCACCGCCGGGCTGACGCAGTATGTCGAGAAGCTGCACAAGGGGGGACGCTACGAGGCGGCCGTCTCCTACCGGCCGCGGCCGTCGGCCGACGGCACCACGGTCGGCCTGACCGTCTTCGTCCAGACCGGACGGCTGGTGAAGATCGAGTACCGCGGCGATCCCCTGCCGCGCGAGCGGCTCGCCGAACTGGTCCCGCTGGCGCGCGAGGGATCGATCGACCAGGACCTGATCGAGGACTCGGTGCAGCGCATCAAGCGCTACCTCAATCAGCAGGGCTACTGGAAAGCGGACGCCAGCGTCGAACGCGAGGAGCAGGGGGATCTGGTGACGATCGTCTTCACCGTCCATCGCGGCGCCCAGTACCGGATCGGTGAGGCGGTCGAGGTGCAGGGCAACAGCGCGGTGCCGATCGAGCAGCTGCGGCCGGCGCTGGCCAAACTCCAGGCCGGGGACATCTTCGTCGAGTCGAACCTCGGCGCTGCGGTCAGCGCCATCGCCGGGCAATACCAGCGGCGCGGGTACGCGCAGGCCAAAGTGCACGCCGCCGCCAACGAGGTCAATGCTCCGGAGTCCGGGCAGGGGCTGGTCCGCCCGGTCATCACCATTACCGCAGGGCCGCTGACGCTGGTCGGCGAGGTCCGCTTCGAAGGGCCCGCCAGCATCCCCGACGCGCAGCTGCGGCCGCTGGTCACCTCCCGGCCGGGAACGCCATACTACGAGCCGCGGATCGCGGCCGACCGCGAGGCCGTCGTGCTCGAGTACCGCAACCGAGGCTTCGAGTCCGCCAACGTGGTCGTCTCTCCCACCCTGTCCGAAGACGGACGCCAGGCGGCGCTGACCTTCCGTGTCAACGAGGGGCAGCAGACGATCATCGACCACATCCTGATCATCGGCAACACCCGCACCGACGACCGGGTCATCAAGCGCGAGCTGCTGCTCGAGGAAGGCAAGCCGCTCGGCCTCGAGGACATCGCCGAGAGCCAGCGGCGGCTTGGCGCCCTGGGGCTGTTCCGCCGCTTTCGCATCGAGGAGCTCGCGCACGGCGGCGCGGCGACCAAAGACGTGCTGGTGACCGTCGAGGAAGCCGCGGCCAGGACCTTCAGCTACGGCGGCGGGCTCGAGGCGACCCGGCGGCTGTCCGCCGGCGCCGACGGCATCGCCCGGGAGCGGCTCGACATCGCCCCGCGCGGCTTCGTCGACGTCGGCTTCCGCAACATCGGCGGCAAGAACCGCTCGGTCGACGTCTACTCCCGGCTGGCGCTCCATCCCGACAGCGCCTCGTCGAGCTCGACCGGCGGCGGCACCACCGGCTTCGGTTTCAGCGAATACCGCTTCGTCAGCACCTACCGCGAGCCCCGCGCCATCGGCGTCAACGCCGACCTGGCGCTGACCGCGGCGATCGAACAGGGCATCCGCTCGACCTTCAATTTCGCGCGCAAGGGAATCAACGCCGAGATCGCCCGCCGCCTCGCCCCCGGCATTCGCACCAGCGGGCGCTACTCGCTGGGGACGACCAGGACGTTCGACGAGCAGCTGGCGCCGGCCGACCAGGCCCGGATCGACCGCATCTTCCCCCAGGTCCGTCTCTCGTCATTCGCCGGCGCGCTGTCGCGCGATACGCGCGACGACGTGCTCGACCCGAAGCAGGGGGCGTTCCTGTCCGGGGAGGGCAGCGTCGCGGCGCGGGCCATCGGCGGGCAGGTTGGATTCGTGAAGTCGTACGTGCAGGGGTTCTGGTTCCATCGCGTCCCGCGGGTGACGCGCACGGTGTTCGCGGCCAGGGTCGCGCTCGGGCTGGCCCACGGCTTTCCCCGCGTCGTCTCCGGCGACCGGGGGGTGTCGGAGACCATCGACGATCTGCCGGCCAGCGAGCGCTTCTTCGCCGGCGGTGACACCACCATCCGCGGCTTTGCGCTCGACACCGCCGGGGCGCTCGATACCATCAGCGCCGCCGGCTTTCCCAAGGGGGGCAACGCGCTGCTGCTGTTCAACGGGGAGCTGCGGGTGCCGGTGTGGCGCGATCTCGGCGCCGCGTTTTTCATGGACGCCGGCAACGTCTTCAACCGGGCGGCGGAGATCGACCTCGGGGAGCTGCGCGGC
>JAYTEJ010000394.1:0-5974 GCA_043735365.1 Acidobacteriota bacterium | reverse complement strand
CCCTCCGGTCAACGGGCGGAGGCATCAACCTGCCTGCCAGCTCGCGCTGGCTCAAAGGCCGAGAACCCAGGTCAGGGCGCCGGCCGGATCGACGACAGGAACCGGAGAGTCGGGGAAGCCGTCGGGATCCCGAGTCACGATTGCCTGGCATCCGCTCGCTTCCGCGGCCGCGGCACAGACCGCGTCTTCGAAGTCGGGCCAGCCCAGCACGAGCGCGCGGCGCACGACCGCATCGTCTATCGGAGCGACGCCGAAGACGCTGATCAGACGCTCGACGCCGTTTCTCGCGAACGACGCATCTCTCGCCTTCTCGAGCAGGTAAAATACGGTTGTCAGACCATGCGCGGGGATGAGGCCGCGTCCGCGCCCGTTCTCGATCGCTGCCCACAACGCCGACGCCGGTTCAACCCCGGGCGCACGCTCGAGGATGACGTCGAGAATGACGTTCAGGTCGAGCAGGAGGGGCTTCACTCGTACTTGCGGGCGATGTGCTTCAGATAGGCCTCGGCTGGCTTACCGCGGGCCGCACCGCGAAGCATCCGCAGCACGGGCGGTGCCTCGGACATGTCAACGGGGCGAGCGAGCAGGTCGAGGTAGCGCTCCACCAGCTTCGAGACAGACGTGCCCTGGGCCGCCGCGTAGCGCTTGGCCCGCCGCACGACCCGTTCATCGACGCTCAGCGTCAACTTCGGCACATACGTATCGTAACATTAATCGTTACGTATGAGCGGCAGGCCCAACGCGGAGTGCGGCCTTTAGCCCTCGGAGTTGCAAGCAGGCCCCGGCGGTGAGCCGGGCCCCTGCTGCATCGAAGGGCAGGGCCGATCGCCATGCGAGCAGAAGACGCAGCAGTCGCCCGGCTTCGGCCTCAGCACGGCGCCGCATCCCCCGCAATCGAAGAAGAACACGCAGCGGTCCGTCGGCATCGCCTCGACGGACACGTGCCCGCAGGCCGGGCAGGTGATGGACGCTCGCAGCTCTTCGCTCATACCTTGGCGCCGCTAAGGGGCCGCCTCCACGAGGGCGCGGACGTGCGACACGAGCTGCCAGCGCTGCAACTCCGGCATGTTGCTGAAGGTCGGCATGCCGGTTCGGGTGTTGCCGCTGGTGATCTTCCAGAACAGCGCGCCGTCGCTCTGCGCCTGCAGCTGCCGGGTCGTCAGGTTCGGACCGCGATGCGTGCCGGTCCCGTCGTCTGCATGGCAGGCGCCGCAGCGCTCCTTGAACAGTTTGGCGCCGCCGGCGTGGGTGTCCGGCCGGTCGGCAAGCGGGTTCTTGCGCGTGTCCTCTGCGGCGGGCGCCTCCCAGCGGGAATCGGCGTCGGTCCAGGCCTGCCGGGCGGCGACAGTGGCCAGAGGCGCGAGGGAGGCAAGCACGACCGCGATCATCATCCTGTGCATGGCCATTACCGTCTCCCCACGGGCAGCTCGTAGGCGAACCCGAGACGCACGAGATACCGGTCGCTCGTCTCGGTCAGCCCGAAGGCGACCGACGACTTGAGCGATGTCCTATCGCTCAGCCGCCAGGCCATCACCGGGGCAACGAAATGCCGCTGCCGGCCGCGGTCGAAGGCCTCGGTCGAGCCGAGGCCCCCGTAGGCTTCGACGCCCAGCACGAAGTTCTCCGCGCAAAGCCGGCACGCGGTGCCGCTGGCCAGCCCGCCCAGGGGGCGCGAGACGCCGACGCTGTAGCCGAACTCGAAGCCCTCACTCTTGGAGAGGTTGCGTTCGACGATGAAGTTCTCGGCGACGTTCCAGCCGCGCACCGCACTCGAGAGAATCAGCTTGGCCTCGAGCTCGCGCTCGTGCTCCTCCTTCAGTTCGTCCAGCGGCTCGAAATGCAGGGTGCCGGCACCGAGAATCTCTTTCTGGATGCGGGTGGCCTCGTTGATGTTCTCGTACTCGACGTAAATCACCGGGTTGATGCGGTGCTCGCTCTTGAGCGGACGGAACCGGTTCTCGAACCGCCAGCCGGTGAAGGCGCTGCCGTCGCCGCGGATGCTGACCCCTTCAAGATAAAGCTCGGTTGTCCACCAGCCGGTGACGCCGTACTCGAGCTCCAGCAGCGGAGCGGTGTAGACGCGCTGGTCGTGCCGCGGCACGCCGGTGGTCGTCTGCACGGCGATTTCGAGGTTGCCAGGCTCCTCGAGGTAGTGGTCGTAGGTGACGAAGTAGGGCCGCTGCTGGGCCACTGCTGGCGTCGAGCCTAGCAGCACCGTGAGGGTCAATCCAAAGAACGCGCGAAAAAACATACGACTCCGTTGCGGATCATCCCGCTATGGAGCCCGACACGGCGCGTTTGCGGCCGACGGGGGCGTCGGCTACACTGCACCTGAACGTCGAATCGGGCTCGGGCCAACCGTCTCCAGGCGGCGTTCTTGCCCGCCAGGTGCGTCAACACCTGGCGGGCTTTTTTCGTTTACGCCGGCCTGACCGGGGCAAGTAACCTCGGCAACGAAATCCTACCGGCTCGAAATCCGACCTGTCAAGTCGGATTTCGGGCCGATCCCGATTGTCGACGTTTTCAAACCTGTTTTTGCGCAGTTCAGGCCTGACAGTCACGCGGGGGATTCAGCTGCTGACATTCGTCGCCCCTCTTGCTCGGCTCGTTCACCGAGGCCGGCATGGTGTCCCCATGAGTGTTTCCCGTCGCCCGATAGCGTCCTCCGGTCCGTGTAGAGAGAGGCCTGCCGTCGAGCTTGGTCGTCAGGCGCGAGGATCGAATGCAGCCATGAGAGCTTTTGTCGCCGGTATCGTCGTGACACTGCTCGGCATTGCCGGCGGGGCGTTCATCGTTTCGCAGTTCGGGCTCTTCCCGATCGGTGCGGAAAATCCTCCCGGCGCCATCGAACGAGCGCTCGCCGGCCGGGCGATGGACGTCTATGCGGAGAAGCACAAGCCCGCGGGCGGCAATCCCACCGCGCTCAGCGCCGCCAATCTCTCCACCGGAGCGACGGAGTACGAGGAGCACTGCGCTTTCTGCCACGGCGGCGCCAAGGCGAAGATCAGCCCGATGCGGGACAAGTTCAGCCCGCCGGTGCCGCAGCTCGTCAATCGCATTCCGCACGACGACGACGCGTGGCTGTTCTGGGTGACCAAGCACGGCGTCAGGATGACGGGCATGCCGGCCTGGAGCGGCGTGATGTCGGACGACGAGATCTGGAAGATCGTGTCCTTCATCAAGCACAGCGACAGGCTGCCGCCGGAGGCTCAGGCGGTGTGGCAGAAGATGGCGGCGACGCCGGGCGAGATCGAAGAGCATACGCCCGAGCAGCACGAGCCCCAAGAGGTGCCGCAGTAGCCGGCCAAAGAACTGCCCGGACCTTTAGGGCAGCAGCGGCATCACGGTGGGCGACACCACCAGATGGAGATTGCCGGCGATGAACCAGAGCCAGAACCGCAGTGGCCGCGGCTCCGCCGCCAGCAGGATGTTGAACCCGATAGTCAAGGGCAGGAGGACGCGTGTGATCGCGGCCGTCTGCGGATCGGCCAGCACGTCGTTGAAGAGCAGCATCAGCGCGACGTACGGCACGGCGACCCGCCACCACGGGGCGCGATAGCTCCGGTAGACGAGCACGAACAGCGCCTGAACGACGAGCGACGACAGAATGCACAACGGTCGCCAGGCTCCCGAGAACGGCCCCTGGGCCCGCAGGGCCCTCAGCGACTGCAGCCAGCGGGACGAGAGCGCCACCCCCGGCGCCATGAAGGTGTCGGCCCCGGCAAAGATCGTCGACCGGTAGATCGAGTGCAGATAGTCCTCCCACACCAGCAGCGGGACGACGGCGAGTGTCAAGGCGAGGACGGCGCGGAGCCACGTCCTGCGGTCGCGCGGCCAGGGCTGCGCCGCCATCACCAGCAGGTTGGTCTCGCGCGCGAGGCCGGCGACCCCGACGATCGCGGCGGAGACCAGCGGCCGTCCGCGCTCGATCGCCAGCACCGCGGCCACCGTCAGCACGAGGCTGGGCAGATCGAGCAGCGCGAACCGCACCGACCACAGCACCCCGTGCGAGAACAGGCAGGCCCCCCACAGCGCCACTCCCCTCCCCGTCGTCGGCGGAATCCACTTCGTGAGCAGCCAGGCGAGCAGGAGCCATGCGGCGACGTTCTGCAGAGAATAGACGTCGATGATCCAGACAGGCCGGCCGAGCCCGAGGAGGTACGCGGTCCAGCTGAAGAGGATGCGCCGGGCGCGGAAGGGAGCGAGGTCCATGGCGCGGTCGACGAGCGGATCGCGGCAGAGCGGGTCGAGGGCGCGCTGCGCGTAGAACTGGCCGTCGTAGCTCGCCGCGGCAGGACTCTCGACGTGCGGGACGTCGCCCATCGCCGGCGCCTCGTAGTCGTGGCCGGCCGGGAAGCCGATGAACGCGGTGAAGCCGGCGCCCGGATGGTAGAATCGCGCCACCGACGCCAGGAACACGATGACGAGCGCGATCGCCAGGCCACGATACGTCCATTGCCTCGTGGCGGCGATTGTGTTGTGCGGCTGCGCGCCTCCCACGTCGTCTACTCCCGTGCGGGTCGTCGATCTCATTCGCGAACTGGATCACGCCGAGAAGCGGCCGCCGACAGGATTCAGCGTGGCGACCTACGAGGTCGACGGCGTCACGCGGCCCGCCATTGCCGCCGCCGTGCCGAGCCGGCTGACGGTCGCGCTCCCTCTCCCCCGGCGGGGAGCCCTTCACACCTTCGTGGCGCTGGCCGAAGCATCGGCGCCGGCTCGTGTTCGCATCGGCGTCAGCGACGACCGCATCTACGAAGGGCTCGCCGAGCTGCAGCTCGTGCCCGGCCAGCACACCTGGACCGAGCTGCGCGTCGACCTGTCGGCGTATGCCGGCTGGAAGTGGAGTCTATTCTATCGTCCGGAGCGGACGACCTGGCACCTTGTCCTCGGGACCGACCCCGTCAGTGGCGTGCCGGGAATGGTGTTGTGGGGGGCGCCGGAGATCGTCACCGACCATCGGTCGGCCCGCGAGTACGCCGCCAGGCGCCAGCGGCTGCGGTAGCGGCCAGGCACCCCGGGACAGGACCAACCGCACTGCACCGACTGTTCGGGCCTCCACTGGATCGTCTCGTCGACGGGCTGTAGCAAGCTGGACTCAGAACCGAAGCAATTCGTAAGAGGCGATCTCTGTCGCTTGACAGTCAACGGGTCCAGCCGCCGACAGTCGCCCTGCGGGGCTACCACACCGTGTATCCCCCGTCGATGACGTAGGCGGCGCCAGTCACGTACTGGGACGCGGGGCTGGCGAGATACACGGCAAGCGGGCCGATCTCGTCGGGCTCGCCCGGGCGTCCCATGGGAATGTGCTTGACGAACTCCGCAATCACATCCGGACGCTTCTCGTTCCATTCCCTGTTGATGTCGGTCATGAACAGGCCTGGACAGATGGCGTTGACCGTGATGCCGTACGGTGCCCAGTCAACCGCCGCGCAGCGTGTGAAATGCAGCACGGCCGCCTTCCCGGTCTCGTAGTCGCGCCCGCCGATGCCGCGGTTGACGATCAGCGCGCTGATCGAGGCGATGTTGATGACGCGGCCGCCGGTGTTGCGAGCGCGCATGGCGCCGCCGACGATCTTCGTGCCCAGAAAGCAGCTCGTGAGGTTGAGATCCATCTGCCGTTGCCACGTCTCGAGCGGCTCGGCCTCGATGGACATGCTCACCTCGCGGTTGCCGACGTTGTTGATGAGGATGTCGATCGGTCCCATCTCGTCGACGACCCGCTGGCACGCCTGCTCGCATTCGGCGGGCACCGCCATGTCGGCCCTGAGGGTCCACGCCTGCCGGCCACGCGCCCGGACCTCGCCAGCCGTCCTGTCGAGCGTGTCCTGTGTTCGACCGGTGATGACAATGTCGGCGCCGGCATCAGCCAGCGCGAGAGCCATCGATCGTCCCAGGCCGCGGCTCGCGCCGGTGACGAGCGCACGCTTGCCGTCGAGACGAAAGAGATCGAGCGTTCCCATGTTCAGCCTCC
>JAYTEJ010000393.1:0-6465 GCA_043735365.1 Acidobacteriota bacterium | reverse complement strand
ACCGGCACGCTGCGCAGCTGCCAGGTCTTCGGCCGCGCGATGGTGGAGCGCGGCTACGGGCGGATCGTCACCATCGCGTCGCTGTCCTCGTTCGTCGGCTTGTTCGAGGTCGCGGCCTACGTCGCCAGCAAGGCGGCGGTGGCGGGCCTGACCAAGGCGCTGGCGGTCGAGTGGGCGCCGAACGGGGTGACGGTCAACGCCATCGCGCCCGGGGTCTTCAAGACCGACCTCAACGCCGCGCTGCTCGAGACCGCCCGCGGCAAGGAGTTCCTGGTGCGGACGCCGATGCGCCGCTTCGGCCGGCTCGAGGAACTGGTCGGCGCCGCGGTCTACCTCTCGTCTGACGCCGCCTCGTTCGTCACCGGCCACGTGCTCGCGGTGGACGGCGGCTTTCTCGCCAGCGGCGTCAACCAATGAAGGCGGCGCTCGTCATCAGCGATCGCGACAACGTCGCCACCGCGCTCCAGCCGCTGGCGGCCGGGCAGCGCGTCGAGGTGCCGGGCGCGACCGTCGTGGTGCGCGAGCCCATCCAGGCCGGGCACAAGGTCGCGATACACGCGATTGCGAAGGGAGCGGAGGTCTGCAAGTACGGCAGCCCGATTGGCACCGCGATCATCGACATCCCCGAGGGGGCCCACGTGCACACCCACAACGTCGCCAGCGCCCGCGGCCGGGGGGATCTGCCGGCGCCGGCGGCCGACGCGCCGCGGCTGGCGGAGCCGCCCGATCCGCCGCTGCAGGCAGGACCGCGGCCATGACGCCGCGTCCCGGATTCTACGGCTACCGCCGCCGCGACGGCCGCGTCGGCACCCGCAACCACGTCCTCGTCGTTCCCACCGTGATCTGCTCGTCGCTCGTCGCGGAGCGGGTCGCGGCCGCGGCGCTGCCGCTCGGCACGGCGCTGCCGCACCTGGCCGGCTGCGGCCAGCTCGGACCGGACATGCGCGTCACCCACGAGACCCTCGCCGCCTACTGCGGCCATCCCAACGTCGGCGCGGTCGTGGTCCTGGCGCTCGGGTGCGAGCAGGTGATTGCCCAGTCCCTCGCCGACGCCGCGCGGCACCACGGCAAGCCGGTCGAGATCGTCGCCATTCAGTCCGAGGGCGGGACCATCCGCGCCACCGCCAGGGGCTCGGCAATCGCCCAGGCGTTTGCCCGCCAGCTGGCGGAAGAGGCGCGCGAGTGGTGCGATGTCGCCGACCTGGTGCTGTCGCTCAAGTGCGGCGGCTCCGACTACACCTCCGGCCTGGCCTCGAACCCGGCGCTCGGCCGGGTCACCGACCGGCTCGTGGACCTCGGCGGCAGCGCCGTGCTCGGTGAAGTCGCCGAGATCATGGGCGCCGAGCACTTGCTGGCGGCGCGGGCGACGCGCCGCGAAACCGCGAGCGAGCTGATTCAGATCGTCACCCGGGTCGAGGCCGAGGCGCGGGCGCTGGGGCTGGACATCCGCGGGACGCAGCCGTCCCCAGGCAACATCCGCGGCGGACTGACGACCATCGAGGAGAAGTCGCTCGGCGCGACCCACAAGGGGGGAGAGCGGGCGCCGCTCGAGGACGTCGTCCCCTACGCGGCCGCGATCCGCCGCAAGGGGCTGACCGTGATGGACACGCCGGGGCTCGACGTCGAATCGGTCACCGGGATGGTCGGCGGCGGAGCCCAGGTGGTGGTGTTCACGACCGGGCTCGGCACGCCCACGGGCAACCCGGTGGCGCCGGTCATCAAGATCACCGGCAACGCCAAAACGGCGCGCCAGATGGCCGACAACCTCGACCTCGACGTCAGCGGCATCATCAACGACAGCGAGAGCCTCGACGCCGCGGCCGACCGGCTGTTCGACGAAGTGCTGGCCGTCGCGTCAGGCAAAGAGACGGCGGCCGAGCGGCTGGGCCACCGCGAGTTCGCGATTCACCGGCGCAATCCGACCATCTGACTCACCTCGGCACGGCGCGGCCGCCAGGCGCGGCCGCAGGAGCCCTTGACGCATGCCCGATACGCGCGCACGAACGCCGGTGATGGACGAGGCAATCCCCGGGGCGGCCGCAGGACGGTACCGATGGGTCATCTGCGCGCTGCTGTTCTTTGCCGCGACCATCAATTACGTCGATCGCCAGGTCATCGGCATCCTCAAGCCGACGCTGCAGACGGAGTTCGGCTGGTCGGAAATCGACTACGGCGACATCGTCTTTGCCTTCCAGCTCGCCTACGGCCTCGGACTGCTGCTCGCGGGCCGGTTGATGGACCGGCTGGGCGCGCGGCGGGGCTTCACCGTCGCGATTGTCATCTGGAGCCTGGCGGCGATGGCGCACGCCGAGGTCGCGCTCTTCGGCGGCGCCGCCGCCCGGATTCTGGCGATTGGCGGCCTGGTGTATTCCGCGTCTGTCGCCGGCTTCATCGTCGCCCGGATGGCGCTCGGGTTTGGCGAGGCCGGCAACTTCCCGGCGGCCATCAAGGTCGTGGCCGAGTGGTTCCCGAAGCGCGAGCGCGCCTTTGCCACCGGGATCTTCAACTCCGGCACCAATATCGGCGCCCTCGTCGCCCCCATCGTCGTCCCCTTGATCACCCTCCGCTGGGGTTGGTACTGGGCCTTCATCGCCACCGGGTGCATCGGCTTCCTCTGGCTGATTGCGTGGTGGGCCATCTACGACCAGCCCGAGCGGCATCCGTCGGTCGGGGCCGCCGAGCTGGCGCTGATTCGCAGCGACCCACCCGAATCGAGCGTCCGAATCCCGTGGCGGGCGCTCATCCGCCACCGCCAGACCTGGGCGTTCGCGCTGGGAAAGTTCCTCACCGACCCGGTGTGGTGGCTGTACTTGTTCTGGGTGCCGGATTTCCTGCACCGCAACCATGGCATCAATTTGGCGACGATGGGGCCGCCGCTGGTGGTGATTTATCTGGTGGCCGACTTCGGCAGCATCGGCGGCGGCTGGCTGTCGTCGCGGCTGATCCGGCAGGGCTGGTCTGTCAATGCGTCCCGCAAGACCGCGATGCTGGCCTGCGCGGTGTCGGTGCTGCCGATGGTCTTCGCGTCCGGCGCGAAGGATCTCTGGGTGGCGGTCGCGCTCATCAGCGTCGCCGCCGCGGCGCATCAGGGATGGTCGGCCAATCTCTTCACGCTGGTGTCGGACATGTTCCCGAAGCACGCCGTCGGATCGGTGGTCGGCCTCGGCGGCATGGCTGGGGCGATCGGCGGGATGCTGATCGCCAAGCTGACCGGCTACATCCTCAACGCCACCGGCAGCTACGTCCCGGTGTTCCTGATCGCGGCCTTCGCCTACATCGTGGCGCTCGGCGTCATTCACCTGCTGGTGCCGCGGCTGGAGCCGGCGCAGGTCGAGCCGTGAGAGGCGCCGCGGCCGCGCTCGATTTCAGCTCGCGGAGTTGCAGACGGACTCGTTAGCGTCTTTGTTTCCGTGTCTCGACGTCGAGGAGGGACCGCTATGGCACGGGTGATTCCCGGACGAGTGACGGCACAGGTCGAAGGGGACTTCGTCGTCTTCCTCATCGGCACGCGGATCAACAAGCCCTGGAAGATTCACCAGTGGCTGCCGGCATGTCTGGCGATGCCGCGGATGCTTCGTGTGGAAGCAAGCCACGCTGAGCGCCGGGCGTGGTGGTCCAGACGGCCGGCGGTGAGCGCCGCGCCGCCGGCCAGCCCTCAGGGTCACCTCCGTGTCGGTCAGCGTGCATCCGTCGCATCCGTGAACAGAGGGTGCGTTGCCCTGAAGAAGTGACCGCGGGAAAGAAAAGGGCCCGCGCCGCGATGGTCAGCGGCGCGAGCCCTTGCAGTGGACCGAGACGACGTTACTGGTTGCTGCCCGAGCAGCTGCCCGCGACCTGGCGCACCGAGGTCACGTGGAGCGTCTGCCCGCCGGTCATGCTGCCCGAGCTCATCGAGCCGCTGCTGGCGGTGCTTCCCATCATCGAGCCGGTCGTCGAACCGGTCGAGCCGGCCGTGGACGACGGGGTGCTGGACGACGGGGTGCTGGCCGTCGAGCCGGCGGTGGACGCAGTCGGGGGGGTGGACCCGGTCGGGCTGTTCGCGGTCGAGCCCGCGGTGTTGCCCGCGCCGTAGCTCCCGGAGCTCGACGCGCCCGTCGATCCCATGGTCCCCATGTTGTGCGATGCCGACGAGTCGATCGTGCCGCGCACCTCAACCCGCGAGTTCACGTAGCGCCGCAGTTCGCTGGCCTGGCCGCCAACCAGCATGAACGAGCTGCCGGCCGCGTTGCCCGCCATCGAACCAGTCGAGCCCGTCCGCGCGCCGTAGGTGTCGCGCGACGCGCCAGGAGTGGCCGTCGAACCGGCGATCGAGCCCGTGGGCCCGGTGGCCGATCCCGTGTTGGCGCCGCTGTTGGGCGCCGTCGAGCCGGTCGTTGATCCGGTGGACGGCGAGCCCGTGGACGAGGATCCGATGGTCGCGGACCCGGTCGATCCGGTGCGCGCGTCCGCGCCGCCCATCGAGCTGGACCCCATGCTTGCCGCGCCGCCCGAGATGTTGGCGCTGACCAGCATGAAGCCGCCCGCGGCACTGCTGCTGCCCGACGTGCCGGTGGCGCCCGTGGTCGTCGGCGTCGAGGCGCTGGTTGCTGCCCCCGCGGCCCCTGAGCCCGACACCAGACATCCCGTGACCACGACGTTCTGACCCTGCGTGCGGCTGCTCGTCGTCGTCCCTGCCTGAGATGAGGTTCCGCTCGCTGACTGCGCCGCCGCGCCGGCGCCGAGCACAACCGCCATCATCGTTCCGAAAAGAAATTGCCGTTTCATGTACGCCCCTCCGTGTGAGTAAAGTTGAGGTGCCTTCACGCGGCACAATCACTCGAGACTTTGCAAATGCGGGCCCAATTCTCGACTGGAGTTCGGACTCACGAAACTCGACGCCAGAGTCAGTTGAGGTCGGCCGGACGATGGCCTTGTGTGTATGGCGAGCCTACGCCATATGGGAAAACTTGCGGGCCTGTCGATGTCGCCGCGTGGCCAGGGCCGAGAGATTGACCTCGACACGAAAGTCCATATACTCGTGCCCGACCACCATGAAGCTTCCGACCACCGCTCTCCTGCGGATCGCGACCGCCGTCGCGGCGCCGCTTGTCGTTACCGCGGCACTGATGAGCGCGCAGGCGCCGCCGGTGCCGCCGCCCGGACAGCCGCAGGCCCCCGCCGGACGCGGGAGTGCGCAGCCGCCGACCGGGCGCGGCGGAGGGAACCAGGGACAGGGGCAAGCCGGCAGCCCGGCCTCACAGCGGCCGCCGCAGAGCTCGACGCCCCAGACGTATCCAGCCGAGCAGGTGCAGGCGGGCGAGGTGGTCTTCACCTCGCAGTGCGGCTTCTGCCACGGCCGTGACGCCATGGGCGGCGAGACCGGCCCGGATCTGACCCGCTCGCTGCTGGTCGCCGAAGATGTCCGCGGCGACAAGATCAGCCCGGTCGTCCACGCCGGACGCGCCGACAAGGGCATGCCCGCCTTCAACCTGCCCGACGCCGACGTCGCCGCCATCGTTGCCTTCATCCACGGCGCCAAGACCAAGGCCGAGTCGCTCGAGGGCAGCCGCCGCAGCGTCGACCTCGCCGATCTGCAGACCGGTGATGCCAAAGCCGGGGAGCAGTTCTTCAACGGCGCCGGGGGCTGCGCGAAGTGTCACTCGCCGACCGGTGATCTCGCCGGCGTGGCGTCGAAGCGCCAGGGCTTGGTGCTGATGCAGCGGATGCTCAATCCCGGCGGCCGCGGCAGCACCGCGCGCGCCGTGCCGGATGTCACCGTGACCCTGCCCTCGAAAGAAGTGGTGACCGGGAAGCTGGCGTATCAGGACGAGTTCACGATCGCCATGACCGACGCCGCCGGCTGGCACCGCTCGTGGCCAGCGAGCCAGGTGAAAGTGAGCGTCAGCAATCCGCTCGACGCCCACGCCGCGCTGCTGCCGACGTATACGAACGACGACCTGCACAACGTGCTGGCCTACCTGCAGACGTTGAAATAGATGAGCCGCCTCATGAGCATGCTGAGCCGAATCTCCGTGTCGCCCACTTTTCTCGTCGCCCTCGCGCCCGTGGCGCTGTCCGGACTGCTGCTCGCGCAGGCGCCGCAGGGGCTCGACCCCGCCACGCTGCTCAAGCCGCCTGCCGACAGCTGGCCGACGTATCACGGCGACTACAGCGGACAGCGGCACAGCCGGCTGAAACAGATCACGCCGGACAACGTCCACCAGCTGGCCCTGGCCTGGTCGTTCCAGACCGGGCAGAATGGCGGCGTCAAGGCCAGCCCGCTCCTGGTCAACGGCGTGATCTACGTGACCATGCCGGACAACATGTGGGCGGTGGATGCGCGGACCGGGCGGCAGATCTGGCGCTACACCTATCCCGCCAACACCGGCTTCCACATCGGCCACCGCGGCGCCGCCGTCTACAAGGAGACGGTGTTCCTGACGACGCCCGACGCACACCTGGTCGCGCTCAATGCCAAGGACGGCA
>JAYTEJ010000392.1:0-3733 GCA_043735365.1 Acidobacteriota bacterium | reverse complement strand
GTGTGCCGTGAGGCCTTCGAGGAAGCGGATGCCGCGCTGGGAGAGGCGCTGAGCACGCTCTGTTTCGAAGGGCCCGACGAGCGGTTGAGGCAGACGGAACATACCCAGCCGGCAATTCTCGCGACCAGCATTGCCGTGCAGCGTCTGGTCGAGCAGCACGGCGTGCGCGCCGCCTTTGCCGCGGGACACAGCCTTGGCGAGTATTCGGCGCACGTGGCGGCCGGTACGATATCCTTTGCGGATGCCCTGCGCACGGTGCGCCGCCGTGGGCGCTACATGCAGGAGGCCGTGCCCGAAGGGCAAGGGGGCATGGCGGCCGTGCTCGGACTGGATGAGGACGGCGCCTCTCGCGCCTGCGCGGCGGCGGTGGCGGACCTGCCGGGACGGGTGGTCGCGCCGGCGAACCTGAATGCTCCGGGGCAAGTGGTGATTGCGGGGCACGCCGACGCGGTGACGCGAGCCGGAGAGCATGCGAAAGCGCTGGGTGCGAAGCGGGTCATCGCCCTGGCGGTCAGCGCGCCGTTCCACTGCGCGCTGATGAAGCCGGCGGAGGAGCGGCTGGCGCCGGAACTGCGGGCGCTGGCTACGTCCGCGCCGCGGATACCGGTGGTGGCCAATGTCGATGCGGAGGTCAAGCGTGACGCCGCCGGGTCGATCGATGCGCTCATTGGTCAGGTGTCGTCGCCGGTGCGGTGGGAGCAGGTCGTGCGCCGGCTGATCGGCGAGGGGGTGACGACGTTCGTCGAGCTGGGGCCGGGAACGGTGCTGGCCGGGCTGATACGGAAAATCGATCGCGGCGTTGCGGTGGTCAGCATCGAGGACGAAGCCAGCCTCCGCCGCGGCCTCGAGACGCTGGCCGCCGGGGCGTGACCGGCAGCAGAGGCTGGAAGCGGGAAGCTGCCAGCCGGAAGCCGGCAGCTGGCAGCTGGCAGCTGGATAGCGTCATATGATTGATCTGACGGGACGGGTCGCCATCGTGACGGGAGCCTCGCGGGGCATCGGGCGGGCGATCGCGCTGCGGCTCGCGGCGCAGGGCGCGCAGGTGGTCGCGGCGGCGCGGGGCGAGCACGCGAAGGCGGTGGCGGACGAAGCGGCTGCCGCGGGCGGCCGGGCCGAGGCGGTGGCGCTCGACGTCACCGAAGCCGGCGCGGCCGAGCAGCTCGTCGCCGCGACGATCGAGCGGTACGGCCGGGTCGACATCCTGGTCAACAACGCCGGGATCGCCCGGGATCAGCTGATGCTGCGGATGAAGCGCGACGACTGGGACGCGGTGATTGCCACCAACCTGACGGCGGCCTTTGCGCTCACCCAGGCGGTGCTCAAGCCGATGATTCGCCAGCGTGCCGGGCGCGTTGTCTGCATCGGTTCGGTCGTCGGCCAGAGCGGCAATGCCGGCCAGGCCAACTATGCGGCGTCGAAGGCGGGCCTGATCGGGTTTGCCAAGGCGGTCGCGCTCGAGGTGGCGTCGCGCGGGATCACGGTGAACGTCGTCGCGCCCGGGCTGATCGAGACGGACATGACGCGCGCCATCACCGGGGCCGCGCGCGAGGAGTGGGCGGCGAAGATTCCGCTGCGGCGTTTGGGAACACCGGACGACATCGCGTCCGCCGTCTGCTTTCTCGCGTCAGACGAGGCGTCGTATATTACGGGGCAGGTGCTGGCGGTCAACGGCGGAATGTACACGTAGGGCGTGCTTCGTTTCGAAGTCGCCGAGGGGGAGGATTGAATGGCGGTTGCAGACAAGGTCAAGAGCATCATCGTGGAGCAGCTCGGCGTCGATGAAGAGGAAGTGACGCCGGACGCGTCGTTCGTCGACGATCTCGGCGCCGACTCGCTCGACACGGTGGAGCTGGTGATGGCGTTCGAAGAAGAGTTCGGGATCGAGATTCCCGACGAGGACGCCGAGAAGATCACCCGGGTCAAGGAAGCCGTCGAGTACATCGAGTCCCACAGCAAGAAGAAGTAGGCATTCAAGTCTGGAGGCGGTTTGAGCAGGCGAGTCGTCGTGACGGGTGTCGGCATGGTGTCGCCACTCGGCATCGGGACCGAGGCAAACTGGGAAGCGCTCTGCGCGGGGCGGAGCGGCATCGGACCGATTACGCGGTTCGACGCCGCCCAGTTCTCGGCGCGCATCGCGGGCGAAGTCAAGGGCTTCGACCCGCTTCAGTTCGTCGAAAAGAAAGATGTCAAGAAGATGGACATCTTCATTCAGCTGGCCATCGCCGCGTCGCAATTCGCGGTCGATGATGCCCGGCTGAAGGTCGGGCCGGAGATCGCGACCCGCACCGGCGTCTTCATCGCGTCCGGGATTGGCGGGTTCTCGACCATCGAGCGCGAGCACAAGGCGCTGCTCGAGGGCGGGCCGCGGCGCATCTCGCCGTTCTTCATTCCCGCCGCCATCATCAACCTCGCCGCCGGCCAGGTCTCGATCCGGCTCGGCGCCAAGGGCCCGAACTCGGCGACCTGCACCGCCTGCTCGGCGTCGGCGCACGCCATCGGCGACGCCTTCGAGATCATCAAGCGCAACGACGCCGACGTCATGATTGCCGGAGGATCGGAGGCCGCCATCACCCCGATGGGCGTCGGCGGCTTTGCCGCGATGCGGGCGCTCTCGACCCGCAACGACGAGCCGCAGCGCGCCAGCCGCCCGTTCGACAGGGACCGCGACGGCTTCGTCATGGGCGAAGGCTCGGGCGTGGTCGTGCTCGAAGAGCTGGAATTCGCCACCCGGCGCGGCGCCACGATTTATGCCGAGCTGGTCGGCTACGGCATGTCGGCCGATGCCTTCCACATCACCGCGCCCTCCGAAGACGGCGACGGCGGGGTGCGGGTGATGCAGGCGGCGTTGAGCCATGCCGGGGTCCAGCCCCAGCAGGTGGACTACATCAACGCGCACGGCACCTCGACCCCGTTCAACGACAAGCTCGAGACGCTGGCGATCAAGCGGCTGTTCGGCGCCCACGCCCCGAAGCTGGCGATCTCCTCGACCAAGTCGATGACCGGCCATCTGCTCGGCGCCGCCGGCGGCCTCGAGGCCGGTATCACCGTGCTGGCAATCAAGCACCAGATGATTCCCCCGACCATCAACTACGAGACGCCGGATCCGGCGTGCGACCTCGATTACGTCCCCAACACCAAGCGCGCCGCGAAGATCGAGTTCGCGTTGTCCAATTCCTTCGGCTTCGGCGGGACCAACGGCGCGTTGCTGTTCAAGAGGTTTGCGAAGTAGTAGCCGGTAGCCAGTAGCCAGTAACCAGTAACCAGTAGCCAGTAACCAGTAACCAGTAGCCAGTAACCAGTAACCAGTAGCCAGTAACCAGTAACCAGTAGCCAGTAGCCGGTAACCGGTAACCGGTAAGCAGTAACCAGTAGCGTCCAATCCCCGCATCGGAAGGGCGCCCCGACGGAGTTCGACCGCTGCTGGTCAGTCGAAAACCGGCAAAGGCGCTGTGCTCTCGCGCGCCACTGGAACTGGTAACTGGTAACTGGTAACTGGCAATTGGCAACTGGCAACGGGCAACTGGCAACGACCCGTCCCATGAAAATAGCCGTCTGCATCAAACAGGTCGTGACCCGCGAGTGGCAGCTCCGTGTCAACGAGGGGAAGACCTGGATCCGCGATCAGGACGCCAGCTTCGAGCTGAACGAGCCTGACGCCTACGCGCTCGAGGAAGCCCTGCGGCTGAAAGAGGCGCACGGCGGGGAAGTGGTGGTCTGCTCGGCGGGACCGGCG
>JAYTEJ010000391.1:0-2593 GCA_043735365.1 Acidobacteriota bacterium | reverse complement strand
AACACCGACGTCATGCTCTGCGAGCGCGGCATCCGCACCTTCGAGAGCTACACCCGCAACACGCTCGACATCTCCGCCATCCCGGTGGTCCGCAAGCTCAGTCACCTGCCGATCCTGGTCGATCCAAGCCACGGCACCGGCCTGCGCGACAAGGTGGCGCCGATGGCGCGCGCCGCGGTCGCGGCCGGAGCCGACGGCCTGCTGATCGAGGTCCATCACGACCCCGACCACGCGATGAGCGACGGCGCGCAGTCGCTGTTCCCGGCGCAGTTCGACCGCCTGATGGCCGAGCTCCGGATCATCGCCCCGGCGATCGGCCGCAGCATCTGCCTCGAGCAGGTGGCGCGCCGCGGCTGGGGGATTTGAGCCAGGGCCGGTAGCCAACCATGCCGAGAGTGCTGCCCATGGCGGACCAGGGAACCGCCGAACCGCCATTCCAGCGCATCGCCATCGTCGGCTTCGGGCTGATGGGGGCGTCGCTGGCAATGGCGATCAGGCGGCTGTGGCCGTCCACGCTGGTCATCGCCGTCGATCGCCGCGACATCATCGAGACGGCGATGCGGATGCACGCCGCCGACGTCGGCGGCGACGATTTGATCCTGGCAGCCGACGCCGACCTCGTCGTCCTGGCAGCGCCGGTGCTCACCAACCTCTCGCTGCTGCCCTCGCTCGCCGACTCCCTCCCCGGCGAGGCCGTCGTCACCGACGTCGGCAGCACCAAGCGCGGCATCGTCGAGGCGGCGCGCGCGCTGCCGGCGCGGTTGACGTTCGTCGGCGGGCATCCGCTCGCCGGCGCGGCGGTCGGCGGCATCGAGGCGGCGCGGCCGGATCTGTTCAACGACCGTCCCTGGATTCTGACGCCGGAGGGAGAGGCCTCGGAAGCGGCGGCGGCGAAGCTGACGACGGTGATCGAAGCGATCGGCGGGCGAACGAAGACGATGGTGGCCGAGGCGCATGATGTGCTGGCCGCCTATCTGAGCCACCTGCCGCAGCTGGCTGCCAGCGCGCTGATGCACGTGGTCGGAGAGCACGCCGGCGCCGACGGCCTGGCGCTCGCCGGGCGCGGACTGCGCGACACCACCCGGCTGGCGTCGAGCCCCGCGGACATCTGGCGCGACATCGCCGCCTCGAACCAGGACAACATCAGCCGGGCGATCGACGAGCTGGTGGCGGTCCTGCTGAAGATCAAGGCGGCCGCCGGCGCCGGGGCCGAGGGACTCGACGAGACCTTCGGGTCCGCGGCTGCCTGGAAGCGAGTGCTCGAAGAAGCCGCCGAGCGGCGCTGAGCGGCCCCGCCGAACCGGCCGGCGTACCACTCGACGCCGGAGCGGCACTCTCAGCCGGCCGGCGCGGCCGGGCCGATATAATCCGTGGGTGCCGTCGCAGCCGCTCTGGACTCCGTCGCCCGCCCGCCTCGCCGGCGCCCGGCTGACGGCCTTCGCCGGCGCCATCCGCGACGCGCACGGCCTCGACCTTCCCGACTACGAGGCACTGTGGCGCTTCTCGGTTGAACGCCCGGCCGACTTCTGGACCGCGGTCTGGGACTTCTGCGGCATCCGCGGCGATCGCGGCGAGCGGGCGGTCGTGGACCTCGACCGCATGCCCGGCGCGCGTTTTTTTCCCGACGCGACGCTGAATTTTGCCGGCAACGTCCTGCGCCGCCGCGACGACACCCCGGCGCTGATCTTCAACGGCGAGTCGGTCCGCCGTCGCACTGTTTCGCACGCGCAGCTCTACACCGACGTCCGCCGCTTTGCCGCGGCGCTGACCCGCGCCGGTCTCCAGCCCGGCGACCGTGTCGCCGGCTACATGCCGAACATGCCGGAGGCGATCGTCGCGGCGCTCGGCGCGGCCGCGATCGGCGCGGTCTGGACCTCCTGCTCGCCCGACTTCGGCGTCCAGGGCGTGCTCGATCGCTTCGGCCAGACGAAGCCGCGGGTGCTGGTGGCGCCGGAAGGCTACTTCTACGCCGGGCGGGCGCATCCGCTGGTGCCGCGGCTCCCGGAGATCCTCGCGCAGCTTCCGTCGGTCGAACATACCATCGTCGTCCCTTACGTAGACCCGCATCCCCCGCTGGACGGCGTGCCGCACGCGGTCCGCTGGGACGATTTCCTGGGAGAGGACGAGGCGACGGCGGTCGAGCTCACGCCGTTTCCCTTCGACCATCCGCTCTACATTCTCTATTCGTCCGGCACCACCGGCGTGCCCAAGTGCATCGTCCATGGCGCCGGCGGCACGCTCATCCAGCACCTCAAGGAGCATCAGCTCCACTGCGACGTCAAGCCCGGCGACCGGATGTTCTACTTCACCACCTGCGGCTGGATGATGTGGAACTGGCTGGTGTCCGGACTGGCCGCAGGCGCCACCCTGCTGCTCTACGACGGATCACCGTTCATAGCCAAAGGCTCCGTGCTGTGGGATTACGCCGCGCAGGAAAAAATGACGGTGTTCGGCACCTCGGCCAAATACATTGATGCCCTGGCCAAACTCGGACTCGCACCGCGCGAGACCCATGACCTGTTGGCACTGCGTGCCATGTTGTCGACCGGCTCACCGCTGGCGCCGGAGAGTTTTGATTACGTTTATCGCAGCA
>JAYTEJ010000390.1:0-3422 GCA_043735365.1 Acidobacteriota bacterium | reverse complement strand
CGCCGCGACATCTCCCCGTCCGCCCGGGCCCTGCCGCTCGCGATCGCCGTGGGACTGGCGATGTTCACCGCCTGGGTCGGCATCGACACGTGGGTGCCGTACCCTCACATCGGCACGAGAACCGGCTTCAACCCCTTTCAGTCGCTGGCCGGATCAGGCTGGCCGGTACCGGCGTTCCTGGCGGTCCGCTGCTACGGCCTGGTGCTGATGGTGCCGGTGATGGAGGAGCTCTTCATGCGCTCCTTCCTGCTGCGCTACTTCACCAATCCCCGCGTCGACCAGGTGGCGATGGGGGAGTTCACCGCCGGCGCCTTTGCCATTGTCGCGGCCCTCTCGGCCCTGAGCCATCCCGAGTGGCTGGTGGCGGCGATCGCCAGCGCGGTCTATGCGCTGCTGCTCCGACGGACCCGCAGCCTCTTCGCGGTGGTGGTGGCGCACGCGGTGACCAATGCCGCGCTGGGGATTTACGTGGTCACGACCGGGACCTGGAGATACTGGTAGGCTGGCGAGAGACCGTCTCAGAACTCGTCGCTCTGCCCGCGCTGCCGCAGCACCGCGGTGATGCCGGCGGGGCTGAACCCCTGGCGCATCAGATACTGGAACAACCGCGCGCGCTCGGCGGCGTCGCCGGTGCGCGGCCGGCCGTGCAGCTTCTTCTGCAGGGCCCTGGTGATCAGCGCGCGCTCATCGAGGTCGCCAAAAACTTCCGCGAGCGCCTCGCTGGCCACCTCTTTCGCGATCCCCAGTGCGTGCAGCTCGCGCATCACGCGCAGCCGCCCGCGTCCCTTCACCTTGGCGGCCGTTCTCGCGAACGCCCTTGCCACCCGGTCGTCGTCCAGGGCGCGGGTCTCGAGCAGGTGGGCGATGGCGGCGTCGATCTCTTCGGCTGGATGCTGGCGATCCCGCAGGCGCTCGCGCAGCTGGACCACCGAGAGTTCACGCCGCCCGAGCAGGCGCAGGCCGTCGAGGTAGGCGGACGGGGGCACGGCGGCCTCAGACGCCGAAGCGGGTGATCTCGGCGGCGGCGCCGCCAGCCGGCGCCTTCGCCATCTGGTCGAGAGCCAGGTCGGAGGTGGTCGAGATGCCCTGGACCTTCAGCTTGAACTCGTCGACGTTGGTCGCCCAGCGCAGCGCTTCCTCGAGGGTGACGAAGCCCTGCCTGTAGAGCGCAAAGATCGACTGGTCGAACGTCTGCATCCCGTATTGCGAGGTGCCCGCCGCGATCGCGCCGTGGATCTGGCCGGTGCGGTCCTTGTCGACGATGCAGTCGCGGATGAAGCCGGTGGCGATCATGACTTCGACGGCCGGGACCCGGCCGGCGCCATCGGCGCGCGGCAGCAGGCGCTGGGCCACCGCCCCCTTGAGGACGCTGGCGAGCTGGATGCGGACCTGACGCTGCTGATGCGGCGGAAACACCGCGATGATGCGGTTGATGGTCTCGGTGGCGTCCAGGGTGTGGAGCGTCGAGAACACCAGGTGGCCGGTCTCGGCGGCGAGCAGCGCGGTTTCGACGGTCTCGTGATCGCGCATCTCCCCGACCAGGATGACGTCGGGATCCTGCCGCAGCGCGCTGCGGAGCGCGTGCGAGAAGGACTGGGTGTCGACCGAAACTTCCCGCTGGTTGACGATCGAGTGGTGATCGCGGTGGAGGTATTCGATCGGATCCTCGACCGTCATGATGTGCGCCGCGCGGGTGGTGTTGATGTAGTCGATCATCGCCGCGAGGGTGGTGCTCTTGCCGCTGCCGGTGGTGCCGGTGACGAGCACCAGCCCCCGCTCCTCGGCCGCGATCCGCTTGAGGACGGGAGGCAGGCCGAGCTCGTCGATGTTCTTGATCCGCATCGGGATGACGCGGAGAACGAGGCCGACGGTGCCGCGCTGCTGGAAGACGTTGACCCGGAACCGACCGAGACCGGGGATGCTGTAGGCGAGATCCACTTCCTGGACGCGCCGGAACTTGTCGCGCTGCTCGTCGCTGAAGAGCTCCGAGGCCATCGCTTCGGTGTCGGCGCGGTCGAGGCGCTTCTCCTCGGAGGCCACGGCCAGCGTGCCGTTGACCCGCATCATCGGAAAGCTGCCGACTTTGAGATGAAGGTCGGACGCGCCAGCCGCGACCGCCGCCTGCAGCAAATCGTTGATGTTCATGGGGCAGCTACGGGCGCGCCGCAGCGGCCTTGGCCGGCCCTGCGGCGGCGGGCTGGAGCGGCTCGCCCGGGTAGACGTAGGTCAGCCAGCCGTGGCGGTCCGGCGTCCGGCCGTTGATGACGTCGAAGAAGGCGGTCTGCAGCGCCTCGGTGACCGGGCCGCGCCGGCCGTTGCCGACCGCGATCTTGTCCACGGAACGAATCGGCGTGACCTCGGCGGCGGTGCCGACGAAGAACGCCTCGTCGCAGATGTAGAGCATCTCGCGCGGCAGCATCTCCTCCCGCACCGTGAACCCGAGGTCGCGGGCGAGCGTGATGATGGTGTCGCGGGTGATGCCCGGCAGGATCGACGAGTGCAGCGACGGCGTCAGGATGACGTTGTCGCGCACCAGGAACAGATTCTGGCCGCTGCCTTCGCTGAGCAGGCCATTGACGTCGAGCGCGATGCCCTCGCTGTAGCCGTCAGACAGCGCTTCCATCTTGATGAGCTGCGAGTTGGCGTAGTTGGCCGAGCTCTTCGCCAGCGTCGGGAAGGTGTTCGGCGCGGCGCGGTTCCACGAGCTGACCCGCACGTCGGCGCCCTTCTCGAGAACGCCGGCGCCGAGATACGCCCCCCACTCCCAGCACATGATCGCGGTGTCCACCGGGCAGGGCAGCGGATTGACCCCGAGCTCGTTGTAGCCGCGATAGACGATCGGGCGAATGTAGCAGGCCTTGAACTCGTTGGCGCGAATGGTCTCGAAGACGGCCTCGGTCAGCGCCGCCTGGTCGGCCGGCGGGTCCATCCGGTAGATCTTGCAGGAGTCGATCAGCCGCCGCATGTGGGCATCGAGGCGGAAGCAGGCCGATCCGAGCGGCGTGCTGTAGCAGCGGGCCCCCTCGAACACGCCGCTGCCGTAGTGCACGACGTGGGAGCCGACGTGAATCTTCGCATCCGCCCACTCGACGAGCGAGCCATTCATCCAGATCTTGCCCGTGCCGCTGAACGCCATCTCAGTCCTCCGATTCCAGCTACCAGGCCAGTTACCAGCTACCAGCTGCCGCTACCAGCTTCCGGCTGCCAGTTACCAGCTGCCAGCTACCAGCTCCCGGCTGCCAGCTCCCAGCTTCCAGCTTCCGGCTGCCAGTTACCAGCTTCCAGCTACCAGCTCCCGGCTGCCAGCTCCCAGCTTCCCGCTTGCCGCCGCCAATGGTTCCGCTCCATGGACGCTTCCCGCTGGACGGTTGCGAAACGTCTCGAATACAGCTGAAAAGCGGGAGCGGCAAGGGCCGGAGCGG
>JAYTEJ010000389.1:0-7660 GCA_043735365.1 Acidobacteriota bacterium | reverse complement strand
GCCGGTAGGGTGGCCGGGGGCGCGGCCTCCTGCTGGGCCTCCTGCGGGGCGTCCTGCGGCGCCTCCTGCGGCTGGTCGCCGTTGGGCTGGTCGGGGACGACGGTCTGGTCGGCGGGCGGACGCCCGGAGCTGCGTTTGTTGGTAGGCATGAGACTGCTGGCGCTCTGTCGGTTTTCGGAAATCGGGCTGTGGCGCGGCGTTGGCGTTATTACTGATTGCGGGCGGCGTGGAGTGTTCCGGGCCCGCGGCTCGAGCGGCTTGGGATTGGACCTGTTGTACTGCCGGAGAGTATAGGCAGCCTCTCGGCCGCTGTCAAGAACGGCTGACCCGTCTGTCAACGGCTGACCCGTCAATAGAGGGCCGGGCTCTCGCCAATGGCGATGATGCTGCAGGCCTGGATCACCGTCAGCCCGAGCTCCCGCGCCCGGGCGACGACCTCGTCGGCGTCCGCCCCCGGGTTGAGCCAGATCTCCCCCACCGCGATCTGCGCCAGCTGCTCCATGACGCCGACCCCAGTTTGCGCCGGCACGTAGACCGTCGCCATGTCGATCGGCACGGGAATGTCCAGCACCGAGGCATACGCCTTGTGTCCCTCGACCTCGGTCTCGTTCGGGTTGACGGGGATCACGGTGTATCCCTGGCGCGCGAAGGCGCGCAGCGCCTTGTTGCCGAACTTGTCGCGGTTGTTCGAGGCGCCGATGACCGCCACGGTTCTGATCATACGGCGATTGTAGCGGCTGCGGCGGCGGTGAGACGACTCATGCGGATGAGGCAGGCCTGCCGAAGCGGCGATCTAAAATGGGGGATGCCTTCGCTTGCCGACCTGCTCGGGGCGCGGACGGCGCAAGCGGCGCCGGAACTGGTCGAGGTGATCTCGAAGGATCGCGTCCGCTGCTACGCCTGCGGCCACGCCTGCCCGATCCCCGACGGCGCGGCCGGCGTCTGCAAGGTCCGCTTCAATCGCGGCGGCCGGCTCTACGTGCCCTGGGGCTACGTCGGCGGCGTGCAGTGCGATCCCATCGAGAAGAAGCCGTTCTTCCACGCCCGCCCTGGCGCCCTCGCCTTCAGCTTCGGGATGCTCGGCTGCGATCTGCACTGCGGCTACTGCCAGAACTGGGTGACGTCGCAGGCGCTGCGCGACCCGCAGGCGGTGGCGCCGCCGCTCGACACCACGCCCGAGTCGCTGGCGGCGGAAGCGGTCGGGCTCGGCGCCCGCGTCATGGTCAGCACTTACAACGAGCCGCTGATCACCAGTGAATGGGGAATGGCGATCTTCCGCGCCGCGCGCGCCGCCGGCCTGATGACCGCCTACGTCTCGAACGGCAACGGCACGCCGCGGGTGCTCGACTACATCCGACCCTTCGTCGATCTCTACAAGGTCGATCTCAAGAGCTTCGACGACCGCCACTACCGTCAGCTCGGCGGCCGGCTCGAGCCGATCCTCGAAACCATCCGCGCCCTCCACCGCATGGGCATCTGGCTCGAGATCGTCACCCTGCTGATTCCCGGGTTCAACGACGCCCGTGAAGAGATCGATCGACTGACCGCTTTCATCGCCGGGGTCTCGCCCGACATCCCCTGGCACATTACCGCGTTTCACAAGGACTACCGGATGCACGATCCGGCCGACACCACGCCGGAAATGCTCGTCGCGGCGGCGGCGGCCGGCACCCGGAACGGGCTGCGCTACGTCTATGCGGGGAACCTGCCGGGCCGGGTTGGCGATCTCGAGCACACCCGCTGCCACGCCTGCCGGGCGACGCTGGTCGAGCGCGACGGCTATCTGATTCAGCGATACCGGATCACCGCCGACGGCCGCTGTCCGGAGTGCGGGACGATGATCCCGGGCCGCTGGGGAGCGGCCTTCGACGGGCAGATTGCGTCGAGCCCGTTCCTGCCGGGGCACCGCAGGCTGCGGGTCTTCTGAACCGGCGCTACTGCGCCTCGGCCAGCGCCGCGTCGATCGCGGCCTTGAAGTCGGCGTAGGGGCGCGCGCCGTAGACCGACGCCAGCACCTTGAACGGCTGCCCCTTCGCGGGCGTCAGGCCGACGAGCGTCAGCGGCGTGCCGCCGACGCCGAGCTGCTGCATGCGTTCGACGCTGGCGCGGATGGCAGGGGCGTGCACCTGGCTGCTCAGGCAGCTGTCGAACTTCTTCTGGTCGAGCCCGATCTCCTTCGCCTGGGCGTCGAACTGCGCCGCCTCGCGCGCCGGCGGATTGGCGAACAGGCTGTTGTGCATCTCCCAGTACTTGCCCTGGTCGCCGGCACAGGCCGCGGCCTCGTGCGCCTTGAAGGCGTCGGGGTGGAGCTGGGCAATCGGGTAATCGACGAACACGTAGCGCACCTTGCCGGAGTCGACGTAGTCGGTCATCACCTGCGGCAGCGTCTGCAGGGTCTGGCGGCGGCAGAAGGGGCAGTGATAGTCGGAGACCTCGACCAGCGTGACCTTCGCCGAGGCCTTGCCTTTTGACGGCTCGTCCTCGATCGCGACGATCTTGCTGGCGAAGGGATCCCCCTGCGGCGCCTGGGCCTGGGTGAGGATGTTCTTGATGGTCTGGAGGTCGCGCTCCATCGTCGCCTGCTGGCTCTTCAACTCCTGCATCTGGCGCTTGAGCGCGGCGATCTCGTCCGCCGGGGATTGGGGCGGAGAGACGGACAGCAGCGCCAGCAGGCTCACGGCCGAAAGTTTCAGAAGCATGTTCTTCAATTCTAGCAAATTGCCTACGGAAAGATCTTGCCGGGGTTGAGGAGGCCGGCCGGGTCGAACGCCGCCTTGACCCGCTTCATCAGGGCGATTTCATCGGCCGACAGCTCGATCGGCAGGAACGGCGCCTTGGAGAAGCCGATGCCGTGCTCGCCGCTGATCGACCCTTCGAGCGCCACCACCCCTTCGAACAGCACCCGCTCGGCGGCGTGGGCGCGCGCGATCGCCTCATGGTCGGCGGCATCGACCATCAGGTTGACGTGGATGTTGCCGTCGCCGGCATGGCCGAACGACGGGATCCGCAGCCGGTAGTCGCGCTTGAGCTGCTCGATCAGCGCGAACAGCTCAGGCACCCGCCCCTTGGGCACCACCACGTCGTGGTTGAACTTGAGCGAGGCGACCATCTTCAGCGACAGCGACAGCTCGCGGCGCACCCGCCACAGCTCCTCCCGCTCGCCGGCATCTCCCGCACGCAGCACCTCGGTCGCCCCCGCGGCAGTGCACGCCTCCTCCACCAGCGACGCCTCGGCGGCAATCGCCTCGACGGCGCCGTCGACGTCGATCAGCAAGAGCGCTGCTGTTCCCTGGGGCGCCAGCGACCAGTCGCCGAGGTTCGTTGCCACCGCCTCGAGTGAATCGCCGTCGATGAGCTCGAGCGCCGCCGGCACCACCCGCAGCCGGACGATGTTGGTCACCGCATCGGCGGCTGCCGCCACCGACGGAAACGTCGCCCGGATGGTCGCCGCCGCGGGCGGCTTCGGCACCAGGCGGAGGATGATCTCGGTGATGATCGCCAGCGTTCCCTCCGACCCGACCAGCAGCTGGGTCAGGTCGTAGCCGACGACGTTCTTGACCGTCTTGCCGCCGGTGCGGACGATTTCGCCGGTCGGCAGCACCGCTTCGAGCCCCAGCACGTAACGCTTCGTCGTCCCGTACTTGAACGCGCGCGGTCCGCCCGCGCATTCCGCGACGTTGCCGCCGATGGTCGAGCGGCGCAGCGATGCCGGGTCGGGAGGATAGAACAGGCCGGCGCGTTCGACCGCGTCCTGCAGATCGCCGGTAATGACGTGGGGCTGGACGACCGCGACCAGGTTCGCCTCGTCTATGGCGAGGATCCGATCGAGCCGCTCGAGCGAGATGACCACGCCGCCGCGGGTCGGGACGGCGCCGCCGGTGTAGCCGGTACCGGCGCCGCGGGGAACCATCGGCACCGCGTGCGCCGCGCAGATCCGCACCACGGCGGCGACCTGCGCGGTGTCGGCCGGCAGCACGACGAAGTCCGCGGCGGTGCCGCGCTTGAGGGCGTCGGTGCCGTAGGCGAGCCGCGCCGCGGCGTCCGATCGCACGTGTTCCGGGCCGACCGCCGCCGTCAGCGCAGCGATGACCGTCTCCGGAATGCTCACACCCGGCCGGCGACCGGGCTCCCGCTCTTCATCGCCTTGAAGAACGTCAGCAGGCGTTCGGACCCGCGGCGCAGCTCCTCCATCGAGGTGGCATAGGAGAGGCGGAAGAACCCGGGCGAGTCGAACGCCTCGCCGGGCGTGATCGCGACCCGCGCCTCGTCGAGCAGCTTCTGTGCGAGCTCGGCGCTGGTGCGGGTGCCGTCCGTCGACAGCAGCTCCGAGGCGTCCGGGAACAGGTAGAAGGCGCCCGCCGGCTTGACCAGCCGCAGGCGCGGCTCCGCCGCCAGCCACTCGCACAGCTGATCGCGGCGCCGCCGGTACTCGTCGAGCATCACGGTGACGCAGTCCTGCGACCCGTTCAGCGCCGCGACCACCGCCTTCTGAGTGATGGAGTTGACGTTGGAAGTCGAATGGCTCTGGAGCGCGTTGCAGGCGCTGATGAGCGCCGCCGGCCCGACCGCCCAGCCGCAGCGCCAGCCGGTCATCGCATACGCCTTCGACGCCGAGCCGCAGATCACCGTGCGGTCGCGCATCCGCTCGACCAGCACCCGCGGCAGGTTGTGCGCCGCCGGGTCGTAGATCAGCTTCTCGTAGCAGAGGTCGAGCACGATCCAGATGTTCTTCCCCGCCACCGCGTCGGCGAGGCGCGCCATCTCCTGCTCCTCCATCAGCGCGCCGGTCGGATTGCCGGGCGAGTTGATGACGATGCCGCGGGTACGCGGGGTGAGGGCCGCCAGGATGGTGTCGGCGTGCAGCAGGAAGCCGTCTTCCGGATGGGTGCGGACGATCACCGGGGTGGCGTCGGCAAGCTTGATCTGCTCGACCAGCGTCGGCCATCCCGGCATGTGAGTGATGACCTCGTCGCCCGGGCCGAACAGGCACATCGCGGCGTTGTAGAGCGCCTGCTTGCCGCCGGCCGAGATGATCGTCTCCGCCGGTGTGTACTCGATGCCGTAGTCGGCGCGGTAGCGCGCGCAGACCGCCTTCTTCAGCTCGTCGGTGCCGGAGTTGGTCGTGTACTTGGTGAAGTTGGCGTCGATGGCCGCGTGCGCCGCCGCCGAGATGTGCGTCGGCGTCGGGAAGTCCGGCTCCCCGGCGCCGAAGTCGATGACGTCGACCCCCTGCGCCTTGAGCCGGGCGGCCTCTGCGGCCACTTTCATCGTTGGTGAGACGCCAATCTTCTTTGTTCGTTCCGCGAGCATTGCTCAGGCCCTCAGGGTTTCGCGCGCCAGCTTCTTGTCGCGCAGCCGTTTCTCGACGCTGTCGGGCACCAGGCCGTGAACCGAGCCGCCGAGCGCGACGACCTCTTTCACCAGCCGGGAGCTGACGTAGGTATAGGGTTCCGCCGGCATCATGAACACGGTCTCGACCTCGTCGTTCAACCGCCGGTTCATGAGCGCCATCTGCATTTCGAACTCGAAATCCGACACCGCCCGCAGCCCGCGGACGATGACGCTGGCGCGCCGCCGCCGCGCGTAGTCCACCAGCAGGCCGTCGAAGGTGTCGACCTCGACGTTGCCGGCGCCGTGGAACGCCTCGCGGGCGATCTCGACGCGCTCCGGCACAGTGAAGAGCGGCGCCTTCTCGAGGTTGATGAGCACCGCGATGACGATACGATCGAAGAGCCCCGCGCCCCGCCGGATGATATCGACATGGCCGTTGGTGAGCGGGTCGAACGACCCCGGGTAGATGGCGAGGACGTTGGGCATCAGGCTCGCTTCGCGGGAGGCTCCAGGGTTTCGTAAAAGCTCAGGGCGCTGTCGCCCGAGGTCACCACGCGCCGCTGCGTCAGCCCGCCGGACCGCTCCGGGCTGGCGTCCCGCCGGGCATGCTCGATGACCAGCAGCGTCCCCGGCGCGACCAGCGGCTCCGCCGAAGCCAGCGCCTCGTCCATCGCGGCGGCGCCATACGGAGGATCGAGAAAGACGAGGTCGAAATCGCCGCGCCGACCTTCTCCCCGGAAATCCGCAAACCTCCGCCGGATAATAGCATGGCGGTCCGCGACGCCGCAGTGCTGGAGATTGGCGGCAATCAGGGCGGCGGCGCGGCTGTCGTGCTCGACGAAGGTGACGTGCGCCGCCCCGCGGCTGAGCGCCTCGATGCCCACGGCGCCCGATCCCGCATAGCCGTCGAGCACCCTGGCGCCGGCGACGCGTGGCGCGAGGACGTTGAAGAGCGTCTCGCGCAGCTTGTCGGATGTCGGCCGCAGCCCGGGCCAGTCGGGCGCGTCGAGCCGCCGCCCCTTGAGCGCCCCCGCAATCACACGCATCTGTTCTCTGCCTACCCCACCCCGACAAGCCCGAACCGCTGCTCCCAGCTGCTGCGCACGAACGCGGTCAGCGCCTCCGACTGCCGCACGTCGTCCAGTGCCGCGGCCGCTTCGCCGCGCGCCGCCTCCATCAACTGGTGATCGCGAACCAGGTCGCCGACGCGCAGCGTCGGCATGCCCGACTGGCGGGTGCCGAAGAAGTCTCCCGGGCCGCGCAGCTCGAGGTCGCGCTCGGCAATCTCGAAGCCGTCGCTGCTGTCGGTCAGGGCCTTGAGCCGCGCGCGCCCCTGATCGGTGATTGGGTACTGATACAGCAGGACGCAGAACGACTGGTGCGGTCCGCGGCCGACCCGCCCGCGCAGCTGGTGGAGCTGCGAGAGCCCGAAGCGCTCGGCGTGCTCGACCAGCATCAAGGAAGCGTTGGCGACGTCGACGCCGACTTCGACGACGGTGGTGGAGACCAGGATGTCGAACTCGCCGCGGCCGAACGCCCCCATGACGCGCTCCTTGGCGTCCGAGGGCATGCGGCCGTGCAGCAACGCGACGCGGAGATCCGGGAAGATGTCCTGGGCGAGGTGGTCGGCCATCTCGGCGGCTGCCTTGAGGTCCACTTTCTCCGACTCCTCGACCAGCGGGTAGATGACGTAGGCCTGGCGTCCGTCGGCGACCTGCCTGCGGATGAAGTCGTAGATCTCGTCGCGGCGGCCCTCAGGCTTGGCCACCGTCCTGATGGGAAACCGCCCCGGCGGCATCTCGCGCATGATCGAGACGTCGAGATCGCCGTAGGTGGTGAGCGCCAGGCTCCGCGGAATCGGCGTCGCGGTCATCACCAGCACATCGGGGTGCATCCCCTTGGCGCGCAGCGTCGCGCGCTGCAGCACGCCGAAGCGGTGCTGTTCGTCGATCACCACCAGGCCGAGCTCGCGGAAGCCGACCGGATCCTGGACCAGCGCATGGGTGCCGACCGCGAGGTGGATCGACCCCCCGGCGAGCTCCGCCTGCAGCTCGCGGCGCTTGCGCGCCGGGGTCGCGCCGGTCAGCAGCGTCACCCGGAAGCGCGACGGCTCGAGCAGCCTGCGGATGGTGATGAAATGCTGCTCGGCCAGGATCTCGGTCGGCGCCATGAACGCCACTTGGAAGCCGTTCTCCATCGCCACCAGCGCCGCCAGCAGCGCGACGATGGTCTTGCCGGAGCCGACGTCCCCCTGCAGCAGCCGGTTCATCGGCTGGGGACGCTTCATGTCGGTGATGATCTCGGCGATGACCTTCTTCTGATCCCCGGT
>JAYTEJ010000388.1:0-2994 GCA_043735365.1 Acidobacteriota bacterium | reverse complement strand
ACCGTCACGACCGGGCAGACCCTCTTCACCGCAGCGCAGGTCTACGGTCAGGTTCAGAAGTTCTGGCGGATCAAGGCGGATGTGCCTCCGCCGCCGTCCGAGCCGGCTGACCTGCCGACCGAGGCAGCGACCGACCAGTTCCTCGGGGACCTGGCGAGATTCATCGGCGGCGCCGATATCGGCGGGGACGTCGATCCCGTCGGCGGGGTGATCGCAGCGACCCGGCCGGCGTACGACGCCGCGATCGGCGGCGACCCGCGCGCGGCCAAGCGGGCCGAGAATCTTCAGAAGGTCCAGGCCAAAATTCTGTCGGCCTCGCGCGATATCTCTCTTCACGTCATTCCCCACGTCGCCAACCGCGGCTTCACCGATGCCAGCCAGGTGGAAGTCTCGATGTACCGCGGCGAAGCGGCCGCCCCTGGCACACGGGTCCGGCCGCTGGTGCCAAACGATCCCACGAAACCCGCGGATCCACTGCGCGTCGATGTCGTCCGCGACACCGACGCCTTTCTCGCGACCGGTGCCGACACCCTGCCCGACGGGGCGTTTGACGATGTCTCGCCGGAGGAGCGGAATCTCAACGATCTGGCGCGCCACGAAGCCAGCCGGAAGAAGCCGCTGTTCTCGCTCGGCGATCCCCGCCTGAAGACCAAGCCCGGCGACCCGCCGGACCCCGCGGCCGACGCCGCCAATCCGCTGCTCGATTTGAATCCCACGCCGGTCCGGTGGGTCGCTTTCACGATAGATCTGCCGGACCGACCCGCGGTCTCGAAGCAGAAGGAAGCCAACCGCCAGAACAACTTCGACGGGCTCTACTACTACGTCCTCGACAGGTCGAGCCAGCCCGCCCCGCCGGCGTCCAAGGTGCCGTTTCCAGGCGCCGACTCCGGCGTCCTGGCGCCCGACACGACTTGCGGCGTGTCGCCTGATCTCACTGTGACGCAGAGCATCACGGTGCGTGGCTCGACCTATACGGACGAAGCCAGCCTGCTCCCCGGCGAAGGCGCGACGCTGCAGTTCCGTGTCGCCAATCCGACCCTGCGCGACCTGACCGACGTGCGCGTCTGCAGCGAGATCACCCACGACTGCTATCCGCTCGGCACCGTCGCGGCCGGTGGCAGCCGTGACCAGGCCGCGAGCTACACGGCGCCGCTCTCGGCCTCGGTGATTGAAGGGCTGGTGTCGGCGTCCTCGCGCGAGGCCGGGGTCCGGCTCGGCGCCCCGCTGCGGCTGACGGTTGGCTGTAGCGTCTACGCCGTCGCCCCGCTCGATCCGGATCCAAACCCGGTGCTGCCCGGCATGCCGAACACGTCTCCAGTCGAGCAGGGCGGCACGGCCGTACGCTACTACCGCGTCGTCGACCGCCAGACCGGCCAGCCGCTGGCGAACGCTCCGGTACGGGCGCAGCTCGAGGTTCCCGGCGGTGCGCCGCTGACGCTGGACTTCGTCACCGACGCGCAAGGCGTCATCGTCAGTCCCGACGCGCCGGGCATGAGTATTCCGTACCCGGCCAATGTCCCGCCGGGCACGACGGCGACGGTGCGAATCACGGACATCAATGGCGCCACCGGGTCCTGCGCGGCGAACACGACCTTCGGCCTGGCGTTGATCCCCCGGGCGTTCACGTCCACCCTGAGCGCGGGCGCCAGCCTCCAGGCCGAGGGCAAGCTCGAAGGCTACAACCTGACCGACAAGGCGGCCTTCGGCATTTCCGGGACACTCAATTCGACCACCGCCGGGGCGAGCACGCTGGTGTTCGGCCGAAGCCTCGCCAACACCGCCAAGGTCGGTGTCAAGGCCAGGAACGGCCAGTCGATTGATTTCGGTGTCGATGCCAGTCTCGGCAAGGTGGAGGCGAGCGCCAACCTGACCTCGGCGCTGATGACCCGGGACGACCATACCTTCGCCTGGCCGCTCGGCAGCAAAGATCTGTTCGCACTGAGCGCGCTGGCGGTCAGTGCCGCCTATGCCGCGCCGCTGTCCGCCATTCCGGCGGGCCCCGTGCTCTTCAGGGTGCTGGACGAAGTCTTCGAGCGGGCGACCGGGCTCGACGCGACGCGCACCGGCGTCGGGGTCGCAGGGGCGCTCGGCGCCGAGGCCGGCGCCAGCGCCAGGAGCTTCAACCTGACGCTCGGCAAGGCCGACTCGCTCAATCCGAACATCAATTCCGCGATGGGTGTGACGGCCGGCATCTCCGCCGCCGTCGACGCGGCGGTCGTGCTGTCGGTCGATGCCTCACCCAAAGAAGCGCCGCCGCTGCTGACGGCCGGCATCGAGTACCGCGCGCAAGGCAACTGGTCGGTTGGAGCCAACCTGGCCATTACCCACGAGCTCGCCGGGCAGGCGAAGGACACGCTTCTCAGTCAGAAGGAGATCATCGAAAAGCTGCAGAAGAGCCTGGACTTCGTCCAGTCGATGCTCAACAGCACCGGCGCGCTCGCCGGCAACATCAAGTTCTCGCTGATCCTCGATGCCCAGGCGGTCAAGGTCAAGGGCATCAGCTTTTCGATCGCCCAGCGCAAGCAGTATGGCTTCGTGTTCCTCGGGGACAAGCTCGTCGATCAGGGGGATGGCAATACGCGGCGGGTGACGTATCGCATCACCGACCGGGACCCCGCAAAGCTTGCGAAAGCCATCGAGCAGCTCGCCGTCGTTCAGGCCGCGCTCGTCGGGACCGCAATCGGCGGTCCGATCCTGACCCCCATCGTTCTTGGCTCGGATGTGCTGGCCGAGCAGATGGCCCTGCTCATCAGCTACGCCGACGATTACGACATGACGGTGGAAGCAGGCAAGGGCATCCCAATTCCGTTCGGACTGTCCAGGTTGCTCAAGGGCACCGACCTCGAGAAGGACGTGTCGGCCGAGTTCTCGCTGAATTTCGACAGCGTGACCCGCTACGTCAGCGAGCGGGGAGCGGTGCGCCGCGGCGGGATGTTCCCGCTGGAGCGCTACCCCGATCCCGACCCCCTCGTCACCACGACCAGCGCCGACCAG
>JAYTEJ010000387.1:0-5602 GCA_043735365.1 Acidobacteriota bacterium | reverse complement strand
GGGTCGGCTCTCCCTTTTCGTCGCGCAGCCAGAAGCCGGCGTCGCGGGCGATATCCAGCTTGCCGTTGGGATCGGTCGGCAGGCAGTGGCGTCCGGTCTTGTCGTGGGACCCCGAGCCCTTGACGGTGGCGTCGTTCTGGGCGACGTGGAAATCAATCGTCCACGGACGAAGCGTGCGGGTGACGACGCGAAGGGCGTCCTCGAGGGCGGAACGGCTCGACCAGTCGTGCCCTTCCGGCAGGATGCGGTCCTCCGGGGCGTTGTAGCCCATGGTGTAGAGGAGGGTGTGGGCCATGTCCGCCTGGAAGCCGACGGTCTTCGGGCGGCCGACCATCTCGAGCAGCTCCGCCATGCGCTTCCAGCTGTGCATCCCGCCCCAGCAGATTTCCCCTTCGGCGGCGAGCCGCTCGCCGAAGCCTTCGGCGACGTCTGCGGCTTCGCGGAAGGTGGCGGCAATCGTCCGAGTGTTGCCGGCGGGATCCTTGGCCCACTCCCCCGGGCTGGCGGCGGAGTCGATGCGGACGACGCCGTAGGGGCGAATGCCGAGGTCCTTGAGCTTCTTGCCGATCGCGCAGGCCTTGCGGACCTGGGTGACGAACGCCTTGCGCTCGTCGGCGCTGCCCATCGCCGAGCCGCCGCCGGTCGGCGGCCAGACCGGGGCGACGAGCGATCCGACCACCAGTTGCCTGGAGCGGATCTTGTCGGCCAGCCTCTTGAGATCGTCGTCCGACGAATCGATACTGACGTGGGGATCGGAGAGGAAGAGATCGATGCCGTCGAACTTTTCGCCGTTGACCTCGGCGGCGGCGGTCATCTCGATCATGGTGTCGAGATCGATCGGCGGTTCCGAATCGGGCCCCTTGCCGACGAGGCCGGGCCACATGGCGTTGTGTACCGCCGGGTACTTGTGGTGTCGCATGTCTCGGGTCCTCGAAAGCTATTTTTTCTTGAGGGCTTCGGCGTCCGGGTTGCCCGGTCCGAAGTGCTTGAGCAGCACCAGCGGCTCGGTTTCGCTGTGGTTCTCGATGCGGACGCCGGCGCGTGCCGCGTCAGCGGTCACGAACAGTTCGTCTTCTGTCATCTCGCCGAAGCGGATCATCGCCGGCGTCGAGACCGCCATCGACCCGAAGCGGCCGTAGCCCTGGGTCATGATGATGCCGTAGGCGGCGGCGTCGGTGATGGTGACGCTGCGCTTTGGCAGCACCGTCAGCTCCTTGGCCGAGTACCAGCCGGTGCCGTAGGTGATCCACTGTTCACGATAGCCTTCCGGCTCGGTCTGTGCGAACGGCTGCACCGGCGTCGGGAAGCAGCGGTTGCTCTCGCCGAAGCGCGAATTGACGTTCGCCTCCCAGTCGAGCATGCCGATGATGTAGTCGAGATCCTGATGGTTCTCCTTGGGCACGTCCTTGACCAGCAGGCTCCAGTCGATGATCCGCCCTTCGACCTCGGACTGGAACATCGCGAAGACGTCGCTGTTGACCTGCGGCTCGTAGGTGAGCAGCGAGCCCGGCGCGTGCAGGATGCCGGGATCGATCTGCCAGCCGGTGCCGGGCTGCAGCCGGTAAGCGCGCGACAGGAACAGGATGCCGTTGTCCCCCCGGCTCCACCGCTCCAGGCAGCGGCGCACGTCGTCCTTGGTGGTGCCGGGCTCGAGACCCATGAAGGTGTAAGGGAAATGGTTTTCGGCGGGGTTGTACTGCGGCGGGAAGTAATAGGCTTCCGGCTTGCCGCGGCGGCCGACGCGTGCGGCCGCTTCCTCGCTCTGGTGCATGTGGTGCGGGATCGGGCCGAGGTTGTCGAAGAACTTGCAGAGCAGGTTCCAGCCCTTCTGCCGCTGCATCACCTCGGCACCGAGGAGCAGGTCGCCGGCAGCCTCGACCGCCGCCTTGAGGAGGAAGCGTTCGCCTCCGGCGACGCGGACATAGCTCAGCCCCTCGTCGGCCGGCGTGCCCGGCCCGTTGTCGGCGTTGGTGGTCGAGGAGAACCAGCGCTCGTTGATGCCGCCGCGGTGCCCGCCGAAGGCGTAGTAGTCGTCCGGGTGCAGCCGCAGGCGCCGCCCGGGAATCATGAACGAGCGCGGCACCCACGCCGGCTCGAGCCGGAGGAGTCCCTTGCCCTGATCGATGGCGTCCTGAACCTGCGTGCGTTCGAGCATATGTTTCCCCGCTTGTTGAGAAGGCTGACCCGGAACCGCGGCGGGACGTCCACCACCGGCAGCCGCTAACTCTATATCAGCGGGAGACAGACGGGTAGATCGAGGAAAGTGTCAAGGTCCAACGATGCTCGGTAGGCAGAGCCGACCAGGGATCGGGGATCGTCTGATCCCTAATCCCGTCTCCCCATTTGTGAGCAGGCGGCGTTACTGTTTCACGAAGACGGCCTTCATCGTGAACGGCTTGCCGTCAGCGTCGGCGCCGGTCACTTCGAGTAAGGCAGACTTACCGTCCTTGGAGACGGTGAAGCGGCCTGTACCCTTGTAGGCCGTCCCTTTCTTGGCGCGGTGATCGGTGAAGGTGTTGGCGTCGACCTGGGTGAGAGAAATCGTGTCGTACGGCAGGCCGCTGCCCTTGAGCGTCACTTCCTTGCCGTCATACTTCGCTCGGTAGCTACTCTCAATTTTCGAGCCGTCCTCGCGCTCACCCGCGACCCTCGTGTCGACGGCCCCGTCAATCGCCTTGCGCACGACCGTCAGTGTCTTGACTGGCGACATGCCGGGCGGCTGGGTCGATTTTGCGACATCCAGCTTCCACGTGCCGAGCGAGTTGTCCGCGGCGAATGTGGTGGCAGTCATCGCCAGCATGGCGAAAACCAGTGTCAAACCCTTACGCATGTTCACTCCTTTGGTTCCGAAGATGGAATGGCTTCGGTGCGCAGTATATAGCTCAGGTCGTTCGAGAGAGCAAGGACGGAAACTGGCGGACACTGCCGGACCATGGCCCCGTGGGCCCTGGCAAAACGTCAGGCGTGCCCGCTCGCTCTGCCGGCTGGCGCGAATACGTTGGGCGCAGGATGTTTCTGCCGCTGGTTATGGTCGGTTGACCGCGGACATCGATCCCCGTGGCCACAGCAGCGGACCTGGCACTCTGGCATTCTGAGATAATGCCCCCCATGTTTCATGGTCGCCGTGCCGTCGCGATCGAGAATGCCGCGCTTCGTGTGACCGTGCTGGAAGGGGGCGGGCACATCGCCGAGGTGTTCGACAAGCGCTCGGGGGTGAGCCCGCTGTGGGTGCCGCCGTGGCGCTCGATCGAGCCGATGGGTTTCGACGCGGCGCAGGATCCGGCCTACGGCGCCAGCACGGAGGCGCGTCTGCTGGCGGGGATCATGGGGCACAACCTCTGCCTCGACATCTTCGGCGGGCCGTCCGCCGAAGAGGAGGCGGCGGGGCTGCATCCGCACGGTGAAGCCTCGATCGCGCCGTACGAGATCGAGGCCACGGGCGCGAGCCTGGTGATGCGGGCGACACTCGAGGCCGCCGGGCTGCGGGTCGAACGGCGGATCTCCCTGAAAGACCGGGCTGTCAGGGTAGTCGAGTCGGTGGAGAACCTGTCAGCCACCGACCGCCCGGTGGGCTGGACCGAGCACGTGACGCTGGGACCGCCGTTTCTGGAACGCGGGATAACCGAGTTTCGCGCCTCGGCGACACGGTCGAAAGTGTTCGAGCGCGACTTCGGCGCCGCCGACTACCTCGTGAGCGCGGCCGAGTTCGAGTGGCCGCGGGTGCCGCAGCGTGACGGCGGAACGGCCGACCTGCGGCGGTTCACGGACCGACGGGTCTCGGGGGCCTACACCGCCCACCTCATGGACCCGGCCCGGGAACATGCGTGGTTCGTGGCCTTCTCGCCGGCAGCCCGGCTGGCATTCGGGTACGTGTGGCGGCGGACGGACTTTCCGTGGATGGGCATCTGGGAGGAGAACCACAGCCGGACGGCCCCGCCGTGGAACGGGGAAACGCTGACCCGTGGCATGGAGTTCGGCGTTTCGCCGTTTCCGGAGACCCGGCGGGAGATGATCGACCGCGGCCGCCTGTTCGGCGTACCGACCTATCGCTGGGTACCGGCCAGAACCCGGGTAGCCGCGGAATACTGGATGGTGACGGCCGAGGCCGACCGGGTTCCCGAAACGCTGGAGTGGCCCGGCCGCGGCTGAGGTCGCCGTGCCGCTTGTATCGAAGGAAAGAGCCGCGCTACACTCGATCCAGCGGTACGAGACCGATGCCCCGAAGCCGGTTTCCGGCACGGACACGCATCGACCCGGCACTCATCACTTAACGAGGATCACAATGATGCGACTCTTCTATACCCTTTCCCTCGCGGCGGCGGTTGCGGCAGCCTCGGCCAGCCCGCTCGCGGCTCAGGCCGCGAAGCCGGCGGCCCCCGCCACGCAGTCCAAGACGGCGGCGCCGGCGGCCAAGAAGGCGGGCGCGGCCGCGGGACGCACCGTGGAAATCACCGGCGGCGACGACATGAAGTTCAGCGTGACCTCCATCGCCGCCAAGCCGGGTGAGACGATTCACGTGGTGCTCAAGAACATCGGCGCGGTCCCCAAGATCGCCATGGCGCACAACTTCGTCGCCCTCAAGGCGGGGGTGGACGCCACCAAGTTCAGCCAGGATGCGATGACGGCGCGCGAGACCGACTACGTGCCGGCGGGCCGCACGGCCGACATCCTCGCCTCGACCAAACTCGCCGGCCCTGGCGAAACGGTCGAAGTGACCTTCAAGGCACCGACCAAGCCGGGATCGTATCCCTACCTCTGCTCGTTCCCCGGCCACTTCGCCGCCGGCATGCGCGGCGACATCGTCGTCAAGTAACACGGACCGTTCGCGTTTCGGTTGATCGCAGGGGAAGGCGTCGTGGGCGCCTTCCCTTTTTTTATGGGCTCTCTGAGGGGCGTCCGGCACACCAGGACGCCGAGGTTCAAGGCATGACGACAGAGTCGCCGCAGACACCGCCGCCAGACACCGCGGCAGCCGACAACGGACTGCGCTGGATGCTGAAGTGGGTGTTCGTGGTGCTGGTGCTGACGGTGCTGTTTGCGATGGTGATGGTGGGGCTGACGATTCGATGGCTATCGTGAACAGCCGCGGACTCAGGCGTGGCGATTGCGGTAGGCGTCGCAGGCTTCCCGCATCACAGCCGTGAGCTCGTCCGGGTTGACCGGCTTCTGCAGCATCGCGAACGGCCGCAGCAGATCGGCCCTGGACGACAGGTCGGTGACGGCCGAGACAAGGATGACCGGGACGTCCGCAATCCGGGGATCGGCCAGCTGCTTCTGGCGGAACTGCGGGCCACTGCAGCGCGGCATCATGTAATCCAGCACGATCACTGACGGCGACGAAGGATCCTGCTCCCGGAGCTGGCCGATACGGCTGAGCGCGTCGAGGCCGTCGCGGGCGACCGCCACCTCTATTCCGTCTGCCTCAAGGATGAGCCGCAGCACCTCACGCGTATCCTCGTCGTCTTCCACCAGCAGGACATGGGCTCTCGACGGGAGGCTCATCCGGCCATCCCAGTAGTAACCGGCAAGCTCCATCGAGGGCTCAAGTAGGAGCCCGAATGCCTATTTTTTAGCGAAAAATGACACATGCAACAAACAAGTG
>JAYTEJ010000386.1:0-3692 GCA_043735365.1 Acidobacteriota bacterium | reverse complement strand
ATCACCGGCATGGAGGGAGACGTCATCACCATGCAGGAGATTTTCCTGTTCGAGAAGCTGGGTATCACGCAGGACGGCAAAGTGATCGGCCGGTTCAGGGCGACCGGCGTGCGGCCGAAGGTGTGCGAACGGCTCAAGGCGTCGGGCATCCACCTGCCGCCGGACATGTTCGAAGGCGTGACGGAGGTGCGGTGATGGCGGCGGTGGTGGCGGTGGTGGTCTTCGCATTTGGCGTCGCGGTTGTCATGGGGCTGTATCTCGGCGCCACCAGGCTGCCGGGGATGCTGGAGCAGCGCCGTCTCGACGCGCGGCTGCTGGAGGTGTCGCAGACCGAGGTCGAGGCGCCGGCCGCCGGCCAGGGCAACCTGCTGGTGAAGTCGCGAAAGGCCGGTCCGCTGCCCGGGCTCGATCGGATGCTGGCGGACTCGTCCCGGGGATTCGCCCTCGGGCAATGGATCGAGCAATCCGGTGTCACCGTGAGCAGCAGCGCGATGCTGCTGATTGCGCTTGGCGCCGGCACCGTTGGCGCGACCATCGCCTTCGGGCTGACCCGCTCGGCCCTGGCTCTGCCGATCGGGGGCGCGCTCGGCTTCTCGCTGCCGTTCCTGGTGCTGAAGGTCAAGCGCACCCGTCGCCTGCGCACGTTCGAGGAGCAGTTCCCCGAGGCGCTCGACATGATTGCGAGGGCGCTCAAGGCCGGGCACGCGTTCGCCACCGGACTGAAGATGGCGGCGGATGAACTGCCCGAGCCGGTCGGGCCGGAGTTCCGCAAGACCTTCGACGAGCAGAACTTCGGGCTGCCGCTCAAGGATTCACTCGACAACCTGGCGAAGCGGATTCCGCTCCTCGACGTCAGGTTCTTCGCTACCGCGGTGCTGATCCAGCGCGAAACCGGCGGCAACCTGTCCGAGATTCTCGAGAACCTCGGGCACGTGGTGCGGGAGCGCTTCAAGATTCTCCGTCAGGTGCGGGTCTACACGGCGCACGGCCGGTTTACCGGTTACGTACTGCTGGCGCTCCCGGCCTTCCTCGGTGTTGCGCTGTCGTTCATCAATCCCGACCACATGAACATGCTGTTTCGCGAGCGCATGGGGCAGATGATGTTGCTCGGCGCGCTGGTCATGCAGACCATCGGCTTCCTGTGGATCAAGCATGTCATCAAGATCGAGGTGTAGTCGTGTCCATGTTGCTGCCATTGCTGGCATTCGTCTTCGGCTCGGTGGTGATCGCGATGGTGGCGCTGACGATGCTGCCCAGGCCCGCCACGAGCATCGATCGCCGGCTCGAAGAGCTCACTGTCGGTCGAACCGCGGCCGCCGAGGCCACGCCCCGGCTGCAGTCGCTGGTCGCCTTCCTCAAGCGCGTCGGCGAAAAAGCGCCGCGCTCGACCAAGGAGCTGGGCTCGCTGCGGCTGCGGCTGGTTCAGGCCGGATACCGGCGTCACGAGGCCCTTACCATCTTCTTCGGCATCCGGGTGGTCTTCGCGCTGACGCTGTTCGCGCTGTTCTCGACCTCGCTGCTGGCTCGTCCCAACATGACGCTGGCGCTCGGAGGGCTGGGCTTCGGTTACGTCCTGCCCGGCATGGTTCTGGCGCGCATGGCCAAGCGCCGGGCGCACCGAATCCGGCTGTCGCTGGCCGACGCGCTGGACCTGCTGGTGGTATCGGTCGAGGCCGGCCTGGGTCTCGACCAGGCCCTGTCCCGAGTCGGCAGCGAGCTGGAGTTCGCCTACCCCGAACTGTCCGACGAGCTGCGGCTCATCAACCTCGAGCTGCGCGCCGGGAAGCCCCGCTCCGAAGCGCTTCGTAACCTTGCGGACCGCACCGGCGTCGACGATTTGAGCGCCCTGGTGACGATGCTGATCCAGACGGACAAGTTCGGCACCAGCGTGGCGCAGTCGCTGCGGGTGTACTCGGAGACGCTCCGGACCAAGCGGCGCCAGCGCGCCGAAGAAGCGGCGGCGAAGACCGGCGTGAAGATGGTGTTTCCCCTCGTCTTCTGCATCTTCCCGGCGATCTGGATTGTGACCATCGGGCCCGCCGCGATCCGTTTCGTGACGGTGCTGTTCCCGCTGGTCGAGAACACGCGGAAGTAGCCGGTGATGATTGCCACCAACCTCACCACCGGCGTTGTCGTCGCAGACCGGGTCGGCGTTGCCGACACCCGGGCGACGCGGCGGACCGGACTGCTCGGCCGCGACGGTCTCGGCGCCGGCGAAGCGCTGTGGATCGTGCCATGCCGCGGCGTGCACACCATCGGCATGCACTTCGCGATCGATGTGCTGGCGCTCGACGCCCGCGGCCACGTCATCGACCGGGTGGTGAACATGAAGCCGTGGCGGATCAGACTGCCCCGCCGCGGCGCCGCCGGGGTCCTGGAACTGCCGGCGGGCACGCTCGAGGCCTCGGCTACCGAGATCGGACACCGGGTCGCGCTGTCGGCCGGAGTGAACGCGTCTGAGACGAAGGGATGGGCATGAGCACCGTCATCGAAGCACCGCCGCTCCGCACCGCCGCGTTGCCGACGCCACCACCGCCGCCGGCGAGTATCGAAGCCACGGGCCTCAACCCGGATGTCCTGTCGCAGCTGCTGCTGAAGACGCTGATAGCCGGCGAGGCCAGCGGTACGGGATTGTCGGAAAAGCTGCGGCTTCCGTACTCGGTGCTCGATGCCCTGATCCAGCACGCGCGGATTGAGAAGTTGATCGAGGTGCGCGGCGCCAGCGGCACCGGAACCGCGGCTTATCGCTACACCCTGACCGATCTCGGCCGCGACCGCGGCAACCAGTTCATGGACGTCTGCCGGTATGTGGGGCCGGCCCCGGTCCCTCTGGGCCAGTACAACGCCTACGTCCGCAGCTGCATGGCGGCGAGGCCATATCTGGATCGCGAGCGCCTCTCGGCGGGGTTCGAACACCTGGTCGTGAGCAAGGGCATGTTCGATCAGCTGGGACCGGCGGTCAACTCCGGCAAGGCGCTGTTCCTCTACGGCGCCCCCGGCAACGGCAAGACCGTTTTCGCGGAGGGGATCGGCCGTGCCCTTGGCGGCGAGATGTTCGTCCCCTTCGCGGTGGACGTCGACGGTCAGCAGATCACCATGTACGATCCGGTCAGCCATCAGGCGGTGGCTGCGGCGTCCGAACCGCAGAGCGTCATCTCCGGCGCCGCGCAGGACCGGCGATGGGAGAAGATCCGCAGACCGGTGGTGGTGGTGGGCGGTGAGCTGACCCTTGACATGCTCGACCTCACCTTCAATCCGATCTCGAAGTTCTATGAAGCGCCGATTCAGCTGAAGGCCAACGGCGGGGTGTTCGTGGTCGACGACTTCGGCCGCCAGCGAATTCCACCGCGCGATCTGCTGAACCGGTGGATCGTGCCGCTGGAAAGCCGGGTCGACTTCCTGACGCTGCACACCGGCCGGAAGTTCGAAGTTCCGTTCAACGTGTTCATTGTCTTCGCGACCAACCTGAAGCCGGAGTCGCTGGCCGACGAGGCATTCCTGCGCCGCATTCCCTACAAGATCCGCGCACAGAACCCGACCCTCGACGAGTACTGCCGCATCTTCGAGTTGAACTGCCACCGCCGCAGTCTGCCTTTCGATCCGGTGATGGTGGAATATCTCCACCGGACGTATTACAAGCCGCGCGGCCTGGAGCTGCGATCGTGCCATCCCCGCGACCTGCTCGATCAGGT
>JAYTEJ010000385.1:0-4002 GCA_043735365.1 Acidobacteriota bacterium | reverse complement strand
GCGGCCGGTGCGCGCGATCACCAACGGCGTCCACGTGCCGACCTGGCTGTCGTCGGAAATGATGCGGCTGTTCGACGAGCATCTCGCACCCGGCTGGCGCGACCGCCACGACGACCCCGCGATCTGGGACGCGGTGGCGCGGATCCCCGACGAGGCGCTCTGGGCGGCGCGGCAGGCCCTGCGGAACTACCTGTTCGCCTTCATCCGCGAGCGGGCCCGCGCCCGCTGGACGGACGAGCACGTCAGCGCCCCGCGGGTGCTGGCCGCCGGCACCCTGCTCGATCCGTACGCCTTGACGATTGGCTTCGCTCGGCGCTTCACCGGCTACAAGCGCCCCGAGCTGATCTTCCACGACCCCGAGCGGCTGCTGGCGATTCTCCACGCCTCGGGCCGGCCGATGCAGATCGTCTTCGCCGGCAAGGCGCACCCGGCCGACGAGACCGGCAAGCACCACCTCCAGCAGGTCTATCGCCGCGCCACCGACCAGAAGTTCGGCGGCCGGATCGCGTTCGTCGACGACTACGACCTCCACGTTGCCCACTTCCTGGTACAGGGCTGCGACGTCTGGATGAACAACCCGCGCAAGCCGCTCGAAGCCAGCGGCACCAGCGGCATGAAGGCCTCGATCAACGGCGTGCCGCACCTCAGCATCGGCGACGGCTGGTGGGCCGAGGGCTACACCGGCAAGAACGGCTGGCTCATCGAGGGCCGGACCGAGAGCACCGATCCGGAAGCGGTCGACGCCGCCGACGCCGAAGCGCTCTACCGCCTGCTCGAAACGGAGATCGTACCGGCGTTCTACGACCGCGACCACCAGGGCATCCCGCGCCGCTGGCTGCAGGTCGTCCGCCAGGCGATCCTGACGGTGGCGCCGCGGTTCAGCGCGCGGCGGATGGTCAAGCAGTACGCCGACGAGCTGTATGCGCCAGCGATCGAGTCGCGGGTGGCGCAGCCCCGGTGAATCCCCTGGACCGCGTCGCCTCGCCAGGGACCGGCGTAGTACAATCGCCGCATGTCCCGTAAAACTGTCGTCCAGACCCGGTGCGCGCTGTGCGGCGCCAAAGACGTGTCGGAGCCGCGCGGCGAGGAGCGCTACTGCCGCGACTGCTGGGACAAGAAAATCGCCGTCGAGGAAATCGTCGCCCGCGAGTTCGCGCTGAAGCGCTACATCCGGGCGCAGAGCGCCGAGAAATATCTCATCTACCACTCGACCGTGAAGCGCCCCTGCGGTCAGCTGATCGTCGTCGACGATGGCTACGACCTGTTCTTGACGATGGTGCTCTACCCGAGCTTCGCCTGGGACGAGGCCGCCTACCATCTCGAGGGGGACCCCGAGGGCCGATCGTTCGCCGAGATCCTGGTCGATGTCGTCGCCGCGGAAGTGATCGAGCCCTGGGGCGGCGGCAAGTGGCATCTCGAAATCTTCCGATCCGCGACCCCCGAAGGAGAAGACTGGAACGGAGAGATGTAGAGGCCTATAATCCTCCCATCCGTCGCATTCCCGGGAGGTTTGTCATGAAGCTCTGCGCGTACGCTGCGGTCGTGTCGCTCGCCTCCGGTCTCCTCGTTGCGTCGTCGGCGTCGTCGGCGGCTCAATCACGGCCAGGGGCCCAGGCGCCGGCGACCAAGGCGGCGCCGGTGACTGCCGCCCCCGCTCCCGCCAGCCCCGCCCGCTTCGTCAAGATGTTCAAGGGCACCGCCGACATCGAGATCATCCAGGCCGCACCGAAGAAGGTCGGTAACGACATGGTCACGGTTCTGAAGCTCAGGAACATGTCGCCGGCGGCGGTCTCGCTCCTGAAGGTGGACGAGTACTGGTACGACAAGAAGATGCAGGTGGTGAGCGGCGATACACAGGCGTATCGGAAGCCGTTCAATCCCGGCGAGGTCATTGAAATGACCCTGAAATCGCCGGTCAAGCCGGATCTCTACAAGAACCAGTTCGCGTTCTCGCACGCCAACGGCGACGTCAGGGTCAAGGCCGTCAAGAAGTTCGACTAGGAAGTGCGTTCCTGCCTCGTCGCGAGCCGCTCGGCCAGGCGGCCCGCGACGGGCAGCTTCGCCCGCCGCCCGGTGAACGCCGTCACCAGGCACCAGCCCCACGCCACCACCCACAGCCCCGCGGCCGCCGCCGACAGCCGGTACATCACGGTGAAGAGCAGCGGCGAGATCAGCAGCGTCAGGAACGCGCAGACGAGGACGACGACGGCCAGCACGCCGAGCCCTCCCAGCCCGATGACCGCCTGCCAGGCGTGGAAGCGCACGTCGCGGTTCGTCCGCTCGACCAGCAGCATCAACCCTCCCGAGAACGGTCCGGCCAGGTAGGCCAGCGACGCCGCCATGTTGGGATCGAGCCCCGTCGACGACGGCGCGGCGGCGGCGGCGGTGGCACGGTGGGCGCGGCGCGGCGCCGGCGGCGCGGCGGGGGGCTGGGTGCCGGCGGCGGCGAAGCGGACCTCGCCGTCGAAACGCGCCAGCGTCACGATATGGAACGGCGACACCAGAATCTGCGCCGCCACTCTGCTTGAAGAGGAGCCGGGTTCCTCCACCACCAGCGTCAGCGTGCCCTCGTCGAGGTGCGCCGAGGTAATGGCGACGGCATGGCCGGCATCCGGCCGCTCGCCGGCAAAGACCGCCGCGACCATGTGCGCGGCGAAGTCCACCGCTGGAGCGGCAGCCGCCGGCCCGGCGTGCGCGGCCCAGAGCGCCCGCCAGGCGTCCCGATCGCGAACCACCATGCGGCGGGGGGCCGTGATGCCGCTGTCCGCCCCGCCGGCGACGGTCGTGAGTGCGACGGTCATCGGACCCTGAACTCGAGCTCGCGTGCCACCGATCCGCCATTCGAGAGCTGGGCGTGCGCCTCGACGCGGAGCACGTAGCGGCCGGGCGCCAGCCCCGAGAGCGGGATTGCCGCCGTATAGCCGTAGCCGCCGGTATGGCCCTGGAGATCGGCGCTGCTGCGCTCGTCGCCCGCCGTGAACACCACCTGGCCGGTATCGCCGAGCACGGACGTCTTGATGGCCATCTTGTGCGGCGCCGCGGTTTCGTTGTCGTAGACCTCCGCGAACAGCGACAGGGTCTCGGTCCGGGCGAAGTCGCGGGTCGCGGTCGCCGGACCGGGCAGCACGGCCTTCAGGCCCGGATCGGGATTGGCGGTGGTGATGCCGGCGGCGGCGGTGGAGGTCAGGGCGATGCCGCTCATCTGCACAGGGCCCTTGGTGAAGTCCGGCACGTCGAGGTCCTGCCGGATGGTGCCGATGGCGCCGCCGTTGGCCTCACGCACCGCGACGTGGATCTGATAGCGGCCCGGCGGCAGCTCGAGGCGGCGGGTGATGCGCAGGCCGTGTGCGACCACCGCATCGTGGCTGGCCGGCCGCAGGTTGAGAGGGGCGGCGTCCTGTCCGCCCGACTGCAGCTTGCCGGCGGCATCGATCGCCAGGGTGTGAATCTCGAGGTTCTCGTGAAACAGCCCGTCCTTCTCGACGAACGGCAGCGCGGCGCCGCCGATCTCGAGCACCAGTGCCACCGACGCCTTGGGCCGCGGGCCGGCGAACGGCGCCGCGAACAGCGTCAGCGGCACATCGCGCGCCGGCAGCGGGCTGGCCAGCGCCTCGCGGATGGGGGCCGGGATCCGGGCGTCGAACCCGCTCTTCGACGGCTTGGGCGGGTTGGCCGTGGCCGGGACGTAGCCTTTCCGCGCCCGCACCGTCAGCCCGGGACGGGTAACCCGCACGTCGACGCTGCGGAACCGTCCGTCGCCCCGTCCCGCTGTCGGGTAATACCCGAGCACGTAATAGCTGCTGTTCTCGCGGATGATGCGCGTGAACGACTGGTTGAGGTCGTTGCGGTTGACGGCCGCGAACCCGCCGGTCGATTCCGAGACGCTGCGCAGGCTGTCCTGCCCGTGACGGACCGCATCGAAGACCGCGCCCATCGGGTTGGTGTCGTCGGGCAGCGGCGTCAGCTCGATCGCTTCGTCGAGCCCGGCGCCGATCCCCCTGG
>JAYTEJ010000384.1:0-4508 GCA_043735365.1 Acidobacteriota bacterium | reverse complement strand
CCCAAGGACGGGCTCGTCATCTCCGGACCGACCGCGATCGACGCCATCGAATCGGTCAGTCCTGACTCGCCCGAATGGGCCGCGAGCGCGGCGCTCGTCAGCGTCCAGTTCGACGCCGCCGAGGCACGTGCGGCCAGCGGCTTCTCGCACTGGACGCATCCCGTGCCGCGGCCGGCACGCCGCAGCGTCCCGCTGGCGATGGAATCGCTCTTCCGGGCGCCGATGGATGTGCCGGGCTGGACGGCGTACCGGTTTCAAGCGGTGAAGCGCTATCCGGCGGCCCCCGCCGACCATGGCTGTGGTCCGCTGTCGTCGGCGAGCGGCTGGATCGGCTTCGGCCCGGACGGCCGCCACTGGACGGAGCTCACCGTGCGGATCACCTACTGCGATCGCATGGACGACCTGTACACGGTGCCGCTCGGGCGGCTCGGCGCCGGCGGCCGCAGCTACTGGATCTATCAGCTCTCCGGCGTCGACCACGAAGGCTACGTCATCGCCAGGCCGACGCCCAGGGCGGTCGAGACCGTGGTGCAGCACGACGCCGGTTCGTGCCCGCGCTGACGACCGCGAGCCCGGCCGCCGCCTCAGTTCACGACCACCGACGCTGCGTCCCAGCTCTCCAGCCCGCGGCGGTTCACCGCCCGGACCGAGATCCGCGTCCCGGGCGTGAGGGCGGAAATGGCCGCCGCCGGCTGCGACACCCGCAGCCGCGCCGTCCCCGCGTCGACCACGTAGCCGCTCACGTCGTGTTCCGGCGACCGCAACCACGACAGCCGCGCCTTGCCGTCGCGGACCCCGTCCACCGCCAGGCCCCGCACCGGCGCCGGGCTCGACGCCATCAGCATCACGCTCGCCACCGTGGTCCGCGCCACCTCCGTCACCAGCTGGTGATTGACGGTCTCCAGCAGGTCGTGCGCCTGGTGGTAGTGCGGGCTTCCCAGCACCGGATAGGACCCAAGCCCGCCGACGATGTCGCCGAAGGCTTCGTAGTACGCGGCGGCGTCGGTGTTCTTGAAGTAGCGCGAGTCGTAGGTGATCAGCCGGGAGAACTGCATCGCGGCGGCGTGCTGGAGATCGCGGATGCCGGCGTTGGAGTAACGGATGGTGTCGTCGAGGCGCTCATCGTTGCTCCATCCCACCGTATCGTTGTTGAGCGCGCCGACGATGCAGAGGCCTGCGGCGGCGGCGCGCCGCACGAACTCGCGGCTGCCGAGCAGTCCCGCTTCCTCGCCGGTGAACGAGGCGAAGAGAATCGTCGCCGCCTGGGGATGCGCCGCGAGCAGGCGCGCCGACTCGAGCAGGGCAGCGGTGCCCGAGGTGTTGTCGTCGGCACCCGGCCCGGCCAGCGCCGAGTCGTAGTGGCTGCTGACGACGTAAATCAGATCCGGTGAGGTGGTGCCCCGAAGCTCCGCGATAACGTTGGCGGAGCGCGTCGTCCGGCCGTCGCGAAGCCGGAAGTCGGCCGCCTCCGACCGCGGCTGGTAGCCGAACGATCGGTAGGCGTCGGCGAGGAAGGCCGCGGCGCGGGCATTGCCGGGCTCGGTGATGTATTTCGAGTCGAAGCCGGCGAGCGCTTTCTCGCTGGCGTAGACCCGCTCGACCGAAGCGCCCGAGGTCACCGCGGCCACCTCCCGAGCGATCGGGGCGAACAGGCGTGTGCCGAGGGCGCGCAGGGCGCGCTCGGCGGCGAGGTCGGCAGCCAGCCGTGCCCGCAGGTCCGCGATCGTCACCTGACGCGTCAGGTCGACGAGATAGAGGCCGCGCTCCGGCGACACCGTATCGCCGTCGCGGTCGGCGCTCACCACGATCCGTGTGCCGCCGACGTCGGCAATCCAGCCATACTCCGGCGCGATCGTCCGCACGGTGTTGTTGTGGAACAGCCGCGTGCGGGTACCGTCGGCGAGATCGTAGAGATACGCCCGCCGGTGCCGCGGTTCGCCGACCTTGGCGAGCAGGCGATCGGGGCCGAGAAAGGCCGGAAGGACATCATGCTGGATCTCGCGCGTTACCCGGCGCTCGTTCGCGCCGCTGCGGTCGATGGTGTAGATCTCCCAGTCGTCTTTCACCATCATCTGGAAGGCGAGCCGGCCGCCGTCGGCCGAGAGTGCCGGGGCGTCGAGACGCGGCGCCGTACGCACCACTGCCGCCGTCTCCGGCGCCGCAGTGGCGGCGACCATCAGCCGATCGCCGTCTGTGCCCGGCGCCACATAGGCGAGTGCCACGCCGTCCCCGGAAAATGCAGGCGCCGAACCGCTCACCATGATCAGCCGTCCGGCGGCAGAGAGCACGCCGAAGGCCGGCGCCGAGGCGGGCCGGGAGCTCCCGGCGGGGGGCGCGATCGAGAAGCACAGCGCCGTGCCGGTGGGGCTGGTGCGAATGATGGATTTGTCGCCCGGGCCGGTGGTGCGGGCGGCGGGCGGCGCGTCTGGCCCCGATTGATAGATCTGACGCACTGCGTCGCCGGAGGAGCGGCCTGCAAACCACACGGTTCCGCCGATGAACGCCAGCTGCGTCTTGCTGAACCCCGGAGCGGGAATGTCGCGCTCGCGGCTGCTGGCCAGGTCGCGGACCACGATCCGCGCCTCGGCGGCGACACGTTCGTCGAACGCTGTCTGGAATCGGGCGCGATCCTGTGGAGCGGACGCGGCGACGGCGGCGTCGGCCGCGGCGAGCGCAGGCGATGGATCGACGGCGAGATAGGCGAGCGACGATCCGTCCGTCGAGAAGACCGCGCCGAAGCCGTGGAGCGTGACGGAGGGGGAGGAGCCGGCGGTCACCCGCTGCAGCCGGGTGGTGCGCGCCAGGCCGGATCCGGTCTCGTAGGCCACGGTGCTGCCGTCTGGAGCAATGGCCGGGGACGCGCCGTCGCGGGTGAGCTCGGTCGTAATGTAGAGCTCGCCGGTCTGCAGCGCGATGGGCTGGCGCGCGGCCGCCGCGGCCGGTGAGTCGAGGATGCGCAGGTAGGTCTCGAGCGCCGGGACGTAATCTCCCCGTTCCCAGGCGAGCCCGGCTTGCTGGAGCGGCAACTCCGGGGTTCCTGCCCCTGGCGGCAGCCAGCCCAAACCGGCCGCGGCGACGAGAACCGCCAGGATCGAACGGATGCTCATTAAGAAAGATTTTCCTTCTTTAAGGGAACCCTGCGCCAACCCGGCCGTACGAAGAGTCCGGACGCCGGCGCCAGCCTCTTGATTTTAGAGGCATTTTTGCTGGCCGCGCCGAGGTTGAGCGCGGAACGTCCGTTGCAAAACGGTCCAGCCATGATGCCCCGGGGTGTACCCGCACTCGTTCTTCTCCTGACAGCGGCTGTCGTGCCGAGCTCGTGGGCACAAGCCCCGGTCCGCCTCAGGGCCCGCAGTTTCGTGCCGCCGGCCAATGTCCACGTCGTCCAGAGCGGCGCCGGCATGGCGCGCGCCCAGTCGATGGCGCGCACGGCCGCCATCGGGCGCCGGCATCTGCTGATTCAGTTCGAGGGGCCCGTGACTGCCGCGGACCTGGCCGCCCTTCGCGCGGCTGACGCCCAGCCGCTTCGCTACGTGCCGGAGAACGCGGTGGCGATCTCCGCGGGTCCCGAGTTCGACGCGGCGGCGCTGCCGCGGGCCCGCTGGGTTGGCGAGCTCGAGGCGTCGGATCGACTCAGCGGCGAGTCCGCGGCCGACCTGGCCAGGACATTTCCCGCCTTCCCGCTGACCGTGATCGAGTTCCATCCGGACCTCGGCGCCGCCTCGGTGCGCGAACGGATCGCTCTCGCCGGCACCGCCGCGGTCGGGCCGACGGCGCTGCCCGGATACATGGCGGTCGTCCCCACCGATCGCGCCGCGATCGACCGGCTCGCCGCCGATCCCTCGGTGGCGTGGATCTATCCCGCCACAACCGGGCTGGTCGGCGCGGGAACGCTGCTCTGCGAGGGGCTGCTCAGCCCGCAGGGGCTGGTGGCGAATTACGCGGTGGTTGGCGAAGGCTGGGACGGCGGCGGCGCCGGTGCGGTCAGCCTGTCGTACTTCCTCCAGCATCCGACCGCCGACCTCGGCGTCCCCCTCCAGCAGGGTGAGCTGACCCGCGCGCTGTTCGAGTGGGCGAAGTATGTGGATATCAACTGGCGTCCGGCCGCGGCGGCGAACGAATCCCGTTCGGTGACGGCGTTCTGGGGCCCGCGCGATCACGGCGATGGTTTTCCCTTTGCGCCGGAAACCCTCGCCCACGCCTTCTTCCCGGCCCCCCCGTCCTCCGAGCCCTATGCCGGCGATATCCATTTCAACGACGACTACGCCTGGGGCGCCGGTGAGCCGGGCAAGTACGACGTTTTCAGCGTCGCCCTTCACGAAGCGGGACACAGCCTGGGCCTGGCCCACTCGAGCGATCCGTCGTCGGTCATGTATCCCATTTACGGCGGGATCGTGCAGGGGCCGTCCGAGGTCGATATTCAGGCCATCCAGTCGCTCTATGCGTCGCGCGACCTGTTGCCGCCGGGCTGGACCGACACGGCCATCGGCGAGGGCGTCGGCGGGGGC
>JAYTEJ010000383.1:0-2231 GCA_043735365.1 Acidobacteriota bacterium | reverse complement strand
CGCGCGAAGAAGCCCGACGCTGCCGACCGCACGCTGCGGTCGGAATTGGTGAAAATCTCCGACCCGATGGCCTCACGCAGCTGATACGCCACCTTGTTTTCCGAGGCCAGATGGATGAGGAGCTGCGCGCCCACCGGATCTTTGGCCATCGCCAGCGCGGCCTCGATGCGCCGGTCGATAGGCGCGGCGTCGTCTGTCACGACGGTCCGGCGTGCCAGGACCTCGGTCATCGGAGCCGGCTTCGCCTTCGGCGCAGCAGGGGTCCAGCCGGTGACGGGATAGCTGTACCAGTCGTTGGTCTTCCGGTAGGTCATCCACCATCCGGCCTGCGTGGCCACATCTCGCACCGGGCTGTGCGTCAGGTCGGCCATCGCCTGCGCAGCGCGTGGATCGTTGATGAAGCCAAGCGCGACCAAGGCCTGTCGCCGCGCGTCGGCTGAGAGCTTCGCCGAACCCGCCCGCGCGGAAAACGCGTCGATGGCGGCCACGGGATGCAGACGCCACGCAATGCCAGCGAAGCGGGCATCCCACTCGAGCGGCTCACGCAGAGGCAGAGCCGCCAGCAAGGCAGAGTAGAGCGCCTCCTCACTGCCGGCCGCCGCCGTGCCGAGCGCCTCGAGGTACCAGCGATCGGCTCCATCGTATGTCGCGGCGAGCTTGAGAAGAATGTCGCGACTCTGCTCGAACGGCACGCCACTCAGTGACAGCGCCACCTCGCGCCGCACGGCCGGAGACTCATCGTCTGACAGCCGTCGCGCCTCTACGAGGACCGACGGACGGACCTTGCGCAGGGCTCGAAAAGCCGTGAGCCGGACCTGGGGATCGGTGTCTTCGAGCAGCGCCTGCACTTCGCGAACGCCGGCCGGCCCGAGCTCCGCCATCAGCCAGATGGCACGGGCGCGATGGAACGGGTTGGCCTCGCCGAGCAGCTTCTTCACCGCAGGCAGGGCCTCGGCACCGCTCGACTTCAGCCGCTCGAACCCGCTCGCGCGAACATTCACCGCCGGGCTGAGTAGCGCCTGAATCTGCCCGTCCATCGTCTTCAGGTCGATCGCCGGCGTCGCCAGCTTGCGGCCTTTCGGCGCAATACGGTAGATGCGCCCGTGGCCGCGCCGGTCGTTCATCTGATGGCCGCCGACGACGGAATCGAACCAGTCGGCAACGTAGAGCGCGCCGTCTGCACCCACGGCGACATCGCTCGGCCGGAACCACTTGCGCTGATCCTGATCGACGCGATCCCAGATGTAGTTCGGATTCGGCGTCGCCAGGCTCGACACGAGCTCGAATCGCTCCAGCGCGAAGCCGGCGCCGCTCGGCTTCGGATGAAAACCGAAGACGATGTTGCGGCCGGCATCGGCGCTCAGCAACATGCCACGATACCGGGCGCCGAGGAGGTCGCTTTCGTAACGGACGACGCCGGCTGGCGCCCCGGCGCCGGTGTTGTCGCCGGCCGGGAGGACGCCAGGGTCGTCCTGGTGCCAGTGTGCCGTGAACGTGTCCTGACCAGGCCGTCTATCCGCCTGCCAGAACCGTGTCCCGTCGGCATTGAAGTAGCCCGCGTTCGACCCCTCCATCAGCCACGTCATCCGGCACGTCATCACCTGATCGTCGTTGTCGTTCTGCCAGAGATCGCCGAACGAGTCGACCGCCAGCTCGTACGAGTTCCTGAAATTGTGCGCCAGGACGCCGAGCCGCGTGCCGTCAGGCTCGATTCTCAGCGCCAGTCCCCCGGTATACACCCGCCCGTCGTCGCTCACCATACCGCCCTGATTCTTCTGGTTATAGGGCGTGCCGCCGGTATAGAGGCTGCCGGCGCGCAACGTCCAGCCGGATCGGTCGGTCACCACGTGAGGGCCGGCGTTGCCGGTGATGAAATACCAGCGCCCATCGGGCCCCGCCACCACCGCATGGAGGCCGTGGTCGTGATCAAGACCGCCGAATCCCGTGAGCAGGATTTCCTTCTTGTCCGGGATGTCGTCACCGTTCTCGTCGGTATAGACAATGAGATTCGGCGACGCCGAGACGATGACGCGGTTGCCAATCACCGCCAGGCCGAGCGGCGCGACCAGGTCCTTGTCCTGCACGAAGACCTTCGACGTATCCGCGCGGCCGTCGCCGTCGGTGTCGGAGAGAATGACGATGCGGTCGCCGGCGGGATGGGTGAGCGGGTCCTGCTTGAGGGTGTTGAACGAGCGGTAATTCACCGCTTCCGCGACCCAGACGCGGCCACG
>JAYTEJ010000382.1:0-6161 GCA_043735365.1 Acidobacteriota bacterium | reverse complement strand
AAGGAGGGTGTCCCGGGCGGCGGCAGGGGAAACGGCGAGACATAGTCGGAGCCCAGACCGGGCGTGGACGTGCATAGGATCGACACCGCGACCGGCCGGCGAAGCTGCAGGACGGCGCGCCGCTCACCGCCGGTCCAGAGGGTCATCCGCTCGAGCGGCCCGGACTTCCCCCACCATTTCTTCGGCACCTGATCGAGCGACGGCGGCGGTTCGGACGATCGAAGACTGGCCGGCCACGGGGACGACCAGGTGTCGCCGTTGAACACCGCCAGGGGGGTGACGACGCCGTCGCGGCGGAGGATGCCAAGCGTGAACGGCTCGGCCTGACCAGCCGCGGGCAGTGAGGACGAGGGCGCACCCGCCGCAAGGCTGGCGGCCACGAGCGCGAGCACGACGGCCTGTCTCACGCCGACCTTTGTAGCACAGAGCGTCGGGGCGCTAGCGGCGGTCGAGGACTTCCCTGACCTTGGCGAGGAGATCGTCGCGGGAAAAGGGCTTGGCCAGGAAGTCGGTGCCGACCTCGAGATCGGTGCCGCCCGGGTAGCCGGATACGCATATCAGCTTCAGCGTCTTACGCCGGTTGCGCAGGTGCTGCGCCAGCTCCGCCCCGCCCATGTAGGGCATGCGCAGGTCGGTCAGCAGCAGGTCGATGGCGTCGCCGTGCTCGTCGAAGACCTTGAGCGCTTCGGCGCCGTTGCGGGCCTCATGGACGCGGTAGCCCGCCCGCATCAGGGCCTGCGCGAACAGCTGCCGTACCGCCGGCTCGTCTTCGACGAGCAGAATGGTCTCGCGCGGTCCGCCCTCCCCGTCCCTGGGCTTCTTGTCTGGGCCGCCCGACTGCCGGCCCGAATTGATTCCAAACATGTTAGATCTCCGCTCCAACCCCGTCAGGGGTGCAACACCGCACGCCACCGCACCGGCGCGTCCGTGCGCGGCGCCCGCTCACGGGGTCCGCGCCGCGGCGGACCGCTCACGCCGCAGGCCGGCGTTGCGCTCGAGCGCCCCCTCCACCATCCAGCAGAGCAGCGCCCATGACAGACCGATGAGCCAGCCGGCCATGACGTCTGTCGGGTAGTGTACGCCCAGATACACCCGGCTGACACCAACAAGTCCGGTCACCAGCATCGCCACCGCCATGCAGTAGAACTTGGTGACCTGGCGCTCGGCAATCCGCATCGAAAGGGCCCCGAGCGTCAGGTAGACGACCGCAGAGGTCAGCGCGTGCCCGCTCGGGAAGCTCATCGTCATCACTTCGCGCAGGTGCGGCACGACATCGGGCCGCGGCCGCTGAAACAGATGCTTGAGCGCGACGTTGACGAACAGCGCGCCGCCGGAGGCGGCGGCGACGAAGGCGCCGGTGCGCCACATGCCCTGCAGCACCAGGAACCCCGAGACCGCCAGCACCGTCAGCCCCAGGACCGTGGCGCTGCCGAGCGCGGTGACGTCGAGGGCGGCGCTCGCCAGCCACGCCGGACCAAGCGGGCGCGAGAGGTCGGCCGGATCGCGCAGCGCCACGAGGATGCGCTTGTCGAAGGTCAGCGTCTCCCCCTCCAGCACCTCCCCCGCCAGCCTGATCACCACGAACAGCAACAGCAGCAGGACCACGCCCCCGGCGAGTAGCGCCAGCTCGCCGCGGTCGCGCGGCTTCATCCGCGCGAGGCGGCGCCGCCAGGCCGGCACCGGCGGGGCCGCCATCAGGCGCGCACCATCAGCACCGGCACGCGCACGTTGTGCCGCACGCGATCGGCGGTGCTGCCGCGCAACAGGTCGTTGAGGAAGCGGTGGCCGTGGGTCGACATCGCGATCAGATCGACCGATTCCTCGGCGGCCACCTTCACCAGCTCGGTCGCCGGGTCGCCCATCGCCAGCCGGGCGCGGGCGTCGAAGCCGCGCTGCGCCATGTCTTCGCAGAGCTGCCCGAGATACGCCCGGTCGTCCCGGATCTCTTCCGACTCCCGGAGCACCAGCTCGTCGAAGTGGCGCGCCACCCAGCCGTCGGCGACGTGCACGAGCAGCAGCCTCGCCCCGGTCAGCCGCGCGAGATCCTGGACGTGCGAGAGCACCGCGCGATCCGCATCCGAGTGCTCGATGGCGATGAGAATGTTGCTGTACATCAGCGCTGCCTCTCTCTCATCCTGCGAACGTCTGCCAGAGCAGCCACGCGTTGAGGCCGCCGATGAGGACGGCGACCGGCCAGGCCAGCGCCAGCATCCACCGCGGCGCCACCAGCGCGCCCATCTTGCGCCGGTCGCCGGTGAACAGCACCAGCGGAAACACCGCGAACGGCAGCTGCAGGCTGAGGACCACCTGGCTGAGAATCAGCAGCGATCCGATGCCGTGCTCGCCGTAGAAGTACACCGTGATCAGCGCCGGAATGATGGCGATCATCCGAGTGATGAGACGCCGGAGCCACGGGCGCAGCCGGATGTTGAGGAAGCCCTCCATCACGATCTGGCCGGCCAGCGTGCCGGTGAGCGTCGCGTTCTGGCCCGAGAACAGCAGCGCCACCGCGAACAGCGTGCTGGCGAGCTGGGTGCCGAGCAGCGGCGCCAGCAGCTTGTAGGCGTCGGCAATCTCGGCCACGCCTTCGTGCCCGCTCAGGTGGAAGGTGGACGCCGCCATCACCAGGATGGCGCCGTTCAGGAACAGCGCGAACATCAGCGCCACCGTCGAGTCGATCGACGCAAACCGCACCGCCTCGCGGCGGCTCTCCGCCGTGTCCCGGTACTTGCGCGTCTGAATGATCGAGGAGTGCAGGTAGAGGTTGTGGGGCATCACCGTCGCACCGAGGATGCCGACGGCGATATAGAGCATGTCCGGGTTGCGCGCGATTTCCAGGCTGGGCACGAACCCGGCGAGGACGCCGGCGAGGTCCGGCTTTGCCAGCCACAACTGGACCGCGAAGCAGCCGGCAATGCCGAGGATCAGCACCACGACCAGCGCTTCGACGTAGCGGAACCGGAACTGCTGCATGTAGAGCACGATGAGCACGTCGAGGGATGTCAGGCAGACGCCCCAGATCAGCGGCAGGCCGAACAGCAGGTTGAGCGCGATGGCCGAGCCGATCACCTCGGCGAGGTCGCAGGCCGCGATGGCCACCTCGCCCAGCAGCCAGAGCACGATCGCGGTGGGGCGTGAGTAGTGGTCGCGGCAGGCCTGGGCGAGATCCCGGCCGCTGGCGATGCCCAGCCGCAAGGCCAGCGCCTGGAGCAGGATCGCCATCAGGTTCGACAGCATGATCACGCTCAGCAGCGTGTAGCCATAGCGCGAGCCGCCCGCCAGATCGGTCGCCCAGTTGCCCGGGTCCATGTAGCCGACCGCCACCAGGTAGCCGGGGCCGGCGAAGGCCAGCATCTTGCGCCAGAACCCGCCGGTCAGCGGGACGGGCACCGATCCGTGTACTTCCGGCAGGCTCACGTTTGTAGACGCGCGCCGCCAGCCGTCGTCCTGCCGCCCGGCCCCCTCCTCAGGTTCGCGCCTCGACATGTTCCGCCATACGTTACATGACCCGTAACCCTTTACTGAAACGGAAAGCTGGCATCCGCCCCGGACCGTTTCCGCCGCCTGTTTCCGGCTTCCTCACCTCCGGAGCACAAGGCACGGGGATTGCGGAAGCGCTGCCGGCTTATGTTCATCCCACGCGCTGTTCGACCGCGGGCCGCAGGCCTGGCGTTCCTGGCCTGCGTCCTGATGGGCCCGACGCCCGCGGCCGCACAGGGGGCCCCGCCGGATCCCCCGGCCGCGCCGTCGCTGACCCCCGCGACGCCGGCGGAGATCGATCTCAATCTGATCAATCTGCCAACCACGCTGTCGCTCAAGAGCCACCGCGGCTACTTCCGCCTGACCCACCGGTTCGCGCGGGACCTGCGCCGCGGCACCTTCGACGACCTCGCCGCCTCGCTGTTCAGCCTGGACGACGGCGCGGTGATCGGGCTGGAATACCGCTACGCCATCACCGGCAACGTCCACGCCGGCATCGCCCGATCGCTGCTGAGCAAGACGATCGAGACCTTCGTGCGCTGGGATGCACTGCGGCAGGGAGAGACGCGGCCGGTGTCGGTGTCGGTCGGCGCCTCCTACGAAGGGCTGAACAACCTGCGGGCCAATCACCAGCCGGGGCTGGCGGTCACCGTCTCCAGGACCTTCGGCGACGCGCTGGCGCTCTATGCGACTCCGTCGTTCGTCCGCCATACCCATGGGGTCGACACCATCAGCGGCCAGGAAGGGCACGACGTGGCCGGGGCAGACGACGTGGACGAGCACGCCGCCCTCGACAGCACCTGGTTCACCGGCCTTGGCGCCCGGGTGCGGTTCTCGGGCACCGGCTACCTCGTCGGCGAGTACTCGCCGAGGATCGCCGGGTATGATCCGAACCGCGGCGTGTGGGGCGTCGGCATCGAGAAGCGGACCGGCGGACACACGCTGCAGCTCAACGTCACCAACTCATTCGGCACTACGCCTGGGCAGATGGCGCGGGGCGGCAGCCCGCACGACGTCTATCTCGGTTTCAACATCACGCGGAAGTTCTGAACCTGCGTCGCCGGCAGGACGCCGGCGGGGCGGATACCCCACAGGAGAGACCATGAAGAAAATCGCGTTGCTTGCCGTTCTGACCGTCATCGCCGGCTGCGGCAGCAGCTCCCCGTCGAGCCCCAGCGCCGGCCCGATTGTGTTCACCTCGGCGCTGAGCACCGCCAACGAAGTGCCGGCGGTCACCAATGCCGAAGCCAACGGCCGCGGCACCGCGACCATCACCCTGAGCGCACCGCGCGACTCGTCCGGCGCGGTCACCGGCCCCGGCACGATGAACTTCGCGGTCCAGCTCTCAGGGTTCCCCGCGGGCACCGTCGTCCGGGCCGCGCACATCCATCCGGGCATCTCGGGCAGCAACGGCTCGCCGCTCGTCAATACCGGCCTGACCGCCGCGAACGCCGTCACGCTCGCCGACGGCACCGGGACGCTGACCTTCAGCAATATCGACGTCAGCCTGGCAGATGCGCAGTCGATTGCCGCCAACCCGGCCGGCTTCTACTTCAACGCCCACACCAACGTGAACCCGGGCGGCGCGGTGCGCGGACAGCTGGTCAAGCAGTAAACCAGCTGCCGCGGGTCGGGCAATAACCCGCTGGCCGCTGGTCGGGCAGTAACCCACTGACGCGGGCCTGGCGGTCGAGGTCTACGTGCCGACCCGGCCGCCGCCGCCGCGCCCTTTGCGCGGACCCTTGTGATCGCGGGCGGGCAGGTGGCCAAGATTGGCGACGCGGATGCCGGTCGCGTAGACCAGCTCGGTGACGCGGGCCAGCTTGGGGAAGTCGATCTTCGACACTTCATCGGTGACGAAGTGATAGTCGCGGTGGAGGCCGGTCGTGTAGAAGATGATCGGAATCCCCTTCGAGGCGTAGCTGTAGTGATCGCTGCGCGTGTAGATGGACTCCGGATCGGCGGGATCGTTGAGCTCGTAGTTGAGGCTGAGCGGCCTGGCGAGGGCGCCGTTGGCGTCCTCGTTCAGGTTGTGCAGCTCGCTGCTGATCCGGTCCGATCCCACCAGATAGACGGTGTTCTCCTGCGCCGGGTCGTCGCACCGGTTCCGCCCGATCATGTCGATGTTCAGCAGCGCCGCGATCCGATCGAGCGGCACGATCGGGTGGTCGGCGTAGTAGCGCGACCCGTACAGCCCCGCTTCCTCCCCCGAGTGCCACACGAACAGCAGTGAGCTCTTCGGCTTCGGCCCCAGCGCGAACGCCTTTGCCAGCGCCATCAGCGCCACCGTCCCCGACCCGTCGTCGTCCGCCCCGTTGTTGATGACATCGTCTGGCCGCGGCGTGTCGCGGGCCTGCCCAGGGCAGGAGGTGGAGAACAGGCCAACGCCCCGCCCCGGGCCGTCGGCCCCCTCGATATAGCCGATGTGGTCATAGTGTGCGCCGAAGGCGACGTACGTGTCCCTGAGCGCGGCATCGGTGCCGGCGATGCTGCCGACGACGTTGCGGGTGAAACGGGTGCGGACCACGGCGTAGTCGGCGTCGACGTTGATGGTGAGGGTGACGTTGGCGAGCGAGACCCGTGGCAGCGGCTCGCGGCGGGCGGCCTTGTCCTTGAGCTCCGCGTAGTTCACGCCGGACCCGCTGAAAAGGAACTCGTAAAAGTCATCGCCGGCAGTGAGC
>JAYTEJ010000381.1:0-3366 GCA_043735365.1 Acidobacteriota bacterium | reverse complement strand
CTCGGTCCACACGGACGGCGGCCCCGGCACCGCGCCTCGCTGGCTGCGGCTGTCGCGGCGGGGGGACCGCATTTCGGCCTATGTGGCGGCCGACGGCGGGGCATGGCGGCTGGTCGGCGCAGACACCATCCGGATGGGGAGCGACGTGCTCGTGGGCCTCGCGGTCTCGAGCCACAGCGACCTGCCCGCCACCGCAATGTTCTCGCACATGTCGATGGCGCCGGCGGGGGACTGGAAACACGCCGACGTCGGCGCGGTGGGCGTCACCGGGTCTTTGCTGAGCAGCACCGCCGGCGTGCGGGTGTCGGGGGCTGGAGACGACATCTGGGGCACGGCCGACGCGTTCCACTTCGCCTGGGTGCCGCTGACCGGGGACGGTGAAATCATCGCCAGGGTCGCCAGTCTCTCGGCGGTGCGGACCTGGTCGAAGGCCGGGGTGATGCTGCGCGAATCGCTCGACGCCGGGTCGCCGCACGCCTTCATGCTGGTGTCGGGTGCGAAGGGCGCGGCCTTCCAGCGGCGCGCCGCTGCCGGGGGCGTGAGCGAGCACACCGCGGCGGGAGCGGGCACGGCACCGGTGTGGATGAAGCTGCAGCGGCGCGGGCAGGAAATCTCGGCGTTCCGGTCGGCCGATGGGGTCGAATGGACGGCGGTGGGAACCGCGACTATTCCGATGGCTTCCCGTATTCTGGCCGGGCTGGCGGTGTCGAGCCACACCTCGACCGCCACCAGCCAGGCCCTGTTCGATCACGTGCTCGTCCGCTGAGCTACTTCTTCGCCGGCATCTCGATCTTGGCCACCGTGATGGTGTCGTCCTTCATCGTCCCGGTGAGGTTGACGGTGTGGCCGGAATGGGCCGTCAGGCCGGCGAAATTCTGGTTGGCAATCTTGTAGATCTTGTCCCCCTCGCCGACAAAGACGTATTTCGCCCCGCCTTTCACGCACGCATCGACGCACTGCTTGTCGGTCATCTTCTTCGTGCCGTGCTCGCCATCGGCGTGGTGGGCGCTGCACATCGCGTCGCTGATCTGTCCCTTCCATGTGTCCGCCGCCAGGGCCGGGGCTGCCGCCAGGGCCGCCGCCGCCGCGAGGGACGCCAGAATCATCCGCATGCTGCCTCCTCGAGAAAAAAGCCGGTGTCGCGGACGACAGTCTACCAACGCTAAATCAGCGGCGGTAAAAAAAGTGGGTACATGAAAAACCGGGAAAGGGCGCGCGCCCTTTCCCGGCTGCAAAAGACGTGAGGCCGGCTTACTTGGCCGCGCCGCCGGCGGCCTGCTCGAACTCCACGAGGTGCGTGCGGAGCTCGACCAGCTTGGCGCGGACGGCAGGGTCAATCTGCGCGCTGGCGGTGGCGGTGCCGGACGTGCCAACCGCGCCCGCGGTCCCGGTCGCGGACGGCGTCGCGCCGGCGGACGGCGCCGAAGCGGACGATGCCGACGCGGACGGCGCCGTGCCTGGCGTCGCTACCCCTGGCGTGGCCGACGCAGCGTCGGTCGGCCCGGAAGTGCCGGCCGCCGCTGCCGTCTCTGCACCGAGCAGCGAGGTCAGGTTCGCCGACACCTTGGCATAGCTGGCCTTCCAGTCCACCGGAGCGGTAATCAGCTCGTTGAAGTTCGTAATCAACTGCGCCACCTGGGTGCGCGCCTCGCCGGTCAGCTGCCCGGCAGCCGGCAGCTGGGTCATCTGGCTGAGCGTGTCGCGCGCCGCTGTCAGCGCGGTCCTGGCCGCTTCCTCATTCGCCTGGGGGGCCGCTGCCTGCGGTGTCGGCCCTGCCGCGGAGGCTGTCTGACCCGCCGGGGGCGCTGCCGCAGCTTCCGCGCTCGCCGGGCTGGCGGTGCTGCTGCCGGCCGGCGTGCCGGCGTTCGCCGACGCGCTGCTCGACGGTGTCGCGCTCGACGCAGCCGGGCTGGACGCCATGGCGGTGTCGCCGGCGGCCGGGGCCGCTGACGCCGTGGCGGAGCCCGACGGCCCCGCCGTCGTCGCGCCCGACTTCGCGGTCGCATAGGCGGTGATGTGCGTCCTGACCTCCGTCAGCCTGGCCCGCGTCGCGTCGTCGAGCGACCCGGCCGCGCTGCCGGCGTCGCGACCCTTGGCGGTACCGGCGGTGCCGGTCGCTCCGGAGGTCGCCGTGGGGGGCTCGGTCGAAGCCGCTGCTGACCCGCTGCCGAGCAGCTCCGTCAGCACTTTGTCCATCGCGGCGATCTCGGTGCCCCAGTTGGCGTTGGCGGTGGCGCCGCCCTTCTTTGCCCGGGGCGAGGCGGTGGCAGTGCCGGACGCCGCTGGGGACGACGACGCCCGCTCGAGGGCGTTCATGTGGCGTTTCAGCTCCGCCACCTGGGTCTTCGCAAGTCCCTTGAGAGAGGCCGCGGGAATCGCATCGAGCGCGGCCTTGGCCTTCTGGAGATGTTCCTCTGGAGTGCCCTGGCTCTCTGCGGCGCTTGCCGAGGACTTAGTCGCGTTCGGCGTACTCGTCGGCTGCTGCGGCGTCGGCTGCGGCGCGGGCTCAGCGGCCGGCTGCGGCGTGGGCTGAGTCGGCGGCTCCGGGGTTGGCTGCGCCGGCTGGGCGGGCTGCCTCGACGGCGGCTCAGGCGTGGGCTGCTGGGTCGGCGGCTGCGGAGTGGTGCGGGGCGGCGTCGTCGAGGGCGACTGCGCCGAGCCAACGACCGGGAGGCCGAGCATCGCGGCCGTCGCCAGGGTCGTGGTCCATCGGGTAATTGAACGTTTCATCGGTGGGCTCCTTCTGAGCACGTCGTGGTTGAAGACGACGCGTGCACATGGCTCGCTCGTCTGAAAGTTGCTGTAGTGACAGAGGAGCAATGGGGGTGCCACGTGGAGCTCAGCGGCGATTGGCCGGAGGTACGGACCGATGAGATAAGGAAAAGACACTCGAGCTTGGGTGCCCGAATGGTGCAGGTTTTACCTACCGCGAGCTGATGCGCCGGTTACGGCCGGAGTCTTCTCTATCAAATGGCGGACTCCGGCGACGCGGACGACGTCGTGCGGACGGAGGCGTCGCGCAAGATCGTGCCGGGCCTACGCGAGCGCGTCGATGTCGTTCATCCGCGGCCGCCAGCCCTGAGACTGCAGGACCGACTGGGTCCGGAGGTAGCTGTCGATGAGCGCGCTTGGGGACGAGTAGAGCTGCGTCTCCGCGGGTCCGTCCGCGGATACGACCTCGAACTCATACTCTTCGCTTTCCTGAGCGCGGCGGATCTCGCAAATCAGCAGTTCGGAATCACGCTCGAGAAACCAGATCATGTGTGCGCCTCCCTGGCAGCTGCCGCAGTCAGGCGCAAGCGCGGTGCCAGCACGGATTGCGCGGAACTTCCCGGGAATGCGGCGAGCGCACGGGTGGACGGGGCG
>JAYTEJ010000380.1:0-1777 GCA_043735365.1 Acidobacteriota bacterium | reverse complement strand
CTCCTTCCTGCGTCTGCTCCAGCGGCAGCTCGCCTATCAGATCGAGGCGCCGACGCTCTGGGACGTGGACTTCCGCACCGCCGTCGCCCAGGCCGAGCTCGAGGACCGCGAACAGCCGGGCGCCTATCATCGCATCCGGTTCGCGGTTGCCGATGGCGGAGCCGCGGCTCACATCGACATCGACACCACCCGGCCCGAGCTCATCCCCGCCTGCGTGGCGCTGGTCGCGCATCCGGACGACGAGCGCTACCAGCCGCTGTTCGGCAGGGCGGTCGTCACGCCGCTGTTCGGCGTCAAGGTGCCGGTCCGCGCGCACCCGCTCGCCGACCCGGAGAAAGGCACCGGCGCGGCGATGATCTGCACGTTCGGCGACGTCACCGACGTGGTCTGGTGGCGCGAGCTCGGGCTGCCGGTAAGATCGGTGATCCAGCCGAACGGCGCCCTCAGGCCGGTGCGCTTCGGCGACACCGGCTGGGAATCATCCGACGCCTCTCGCGCGCAGCAGCACTACGACCAGCTCGCCGGCCTCTCCGCCGTCAAGGCCCGCACCCGCATCGTCGAGCAGCTCAAGGAGGCAGGCGATCTCCTGGGCGAGCCGCGAGCGATTACCCACGCCGTGAAGTTCTACGAGAAGGGCGATCGGCCGCTGGAAATCCTGACCAGCCGGCAGTGGTTCATCAAGACCATGGACCACCGCGACGAGCTGCTGGCGCGCGGCCGCGAGCTGCAGTGGCACCCGCCCTACATGCAGGCCCGCTTCGAGAACTGGGTGAACGGCCTGGCCGGAGACTGGTGCGTGAGCCGCCAGCGCTTCTTCGGTGTGCCCTTCCCGCTCTGGTACAAGGTCCGCGCCGACGGCTCGATTGATTACGACGCGCGCCTCCTGCCGACGGAGGACCGCCTGCCGCTGGACCCGTCAACCGACGTCCCGGAGGGGTATCGTCCGGACCAGCGCAATCAGCCGGGCGGGTTTGCCGGGGATCCGGACGTGATGGACACCTGGGCGACGTCGTCGCTGACGCCGCAGATCGCCGCCCGCTGGGAAGAGGATCCGGACCTCTTCGCGCGCGTCTTCCCGATGGACGTGCGGCCCCAGGCTCACGACATCATCCGCACCTGGCTCTTCGACACGGTCCTGCGGTCGCACTTCGACTTCTCCGCGCTGCCCTGGAAGCACGCCGCCATCTCGGGCTGGGTCCTCGATCCGGATCGCAAGAAGATGTCGAAGTCGAAGGGCAACGTGGTCACGCCGATGGGCCTGCTCGAAGAGCACGGCTCCGACGGCGTCCGCTACTGGGCCGCCAGCGGCCGGTCCGGGACCGACACGGCGTTCGATTCCGGCCAGATGAAGGTCGGCCGGCGGCTGGCAATCAAGCTGCTCAACGCCTCGAAGTTCGTGCTCGCCAACCAGGCGGCACCAGGTCCGGTGACCGCCGCGGTCGATCGCGGCCTGCTGGCGTCGCTGGCGGTTATCGTCCGCGAGTCCACCGAGGACCTCGAGCAGTACCACTACACCCGCGTCCTCGATCGGACCGAGTCGTTCTTCTGGGCCTTCTGCGACGACTATCTCGAGCTGGTGAAGGGCCGCCGCTACGGCGATCAGGGGCCGGAGCTTGCGGCGTCCGCGAACGGCGCCCTGCTGGCGGCGCTCTCGACAATGCTGCGGCTGTTGGCGCCGTTCCTGCCGTTCGTCACCGAAGAGGTCTGGTCCTGGTGGCACGAGGGCTCGGTGCACCGATCGGCGTGGCCGACGACGGAGGAGGTGCTCGCCCCCTGC
>JAYTEJ010000379.1:0-3565 GCA_043735365.1 Acidobacteriota bacterium | reverse complement strand
GCTGCGAGATGCGCTGGGCCCGCCGGCCGATGGTGGCGTAGGTCATCTGCCAGTCGACCGACAGCCCAAGGTAGCGCCACAGGTGCTCGAAGACCTTCTCGTCCTCGGCGGTCAGCCGCTCGCAGAGCTCGATGAAGTTCGGGCGCGACACCGAGATCGCCTGCTTGGGCGGCTTCTCCGGGGCCACGAAGGCCGGATCGTACGGCAGCGACGGATCGCAGCGGACGCCGAAGTAGTTCTGGACGCGCCGCTCGGTCGGCAGGCCGTTGTCGTCCCAGCCCATCGGGTAGAACACGGCCTTCCCGCGCATGCGCTGGAAGCGGGCGACGACGTCGGTGTGGGTGTAGGAAAAGACGTGGCCGACGTGGAGCGAACCGCTGACGGTGGGTGGCGGCGTATCGACCGAGTAGACCTCGCCGCGGGTGCGGCTGCGATCGAAGCGGTAGGTGGCGTCGGCGTCCCAGCGCGCCATCCACTTCTGCTCGAGCCCCTCGAGCGCCGGCTTGTCGGGAACGGTAATGGAAGACTTCAGAAGCCCATCTGGCATAAACGCTGATGGTACCTCACGGTGCCGCCGGGCGGATCGCCAAATACCGGCCGGGGGGACCCTGCGGCGTCAGGCGCTCTTGATCCGCTCGATTTCCTCACGAACCAGGCGCTCGGCGACGTCCACGACCGTTTCCCGCACGGCCGTGTCGGCCATCCGGGCGACGACCCGCTGGACGATGTCCTCGACGGCGCTGTCGGGCGCGCTGCCGAGGCCTGACGCCGCCATCGGACGGCCCTGCTCGGCCGACAACAGGGCGGCGAACGCCTCCGCGAGCGTCGGCGCCGGGGGCGCAGGGGAGGCGGCCGCCGGCTGGATGGGCGCGGGCGCCTGGGCCGCGGGAGCTGCGTGCGAGGCCGGCGATGCCGCCCTCGGTGGCGATGGCGGGACGGGCTGCGGACGCGGCGGCAGTTGAACGGCGGTCTCCGCCGGCACCGGCGACGGGTTCGCCGCGACAGCGCCAGGCGCGTGCGCCGGCGTACGCGCGCTGTTATAGGGGGACGATACGTATGGCGCCGGCGGGTAGCGGGCGGGGGCGGGCGGCGGCTCGATGGCCGCGGGCTCTGCCGGGTCGCCGCTCAGGTCCGGATCCCAGTCCGCGATCCCCTGCGGCAGGGACGCCGGCTGGGAAAACGCACCCGCCGAGGCGGTCTGGAGCGGCGGTTCGCTGTGTGCCCTCATCCCGGGCGGCGCCTGCGTCGGCTCCGGAACGGCAGGCGCCGACGGCCCCTCCATGGTCGCGAAGGCGGCATCGAGCCGATCGAAGTAGTCCTCCAGCGATCCGGCAGGCGCGGCGGTTGGAGCCGACGCGACGCCCCTGGTGTCCGCCGGTCGCTGAGAGCCGCCAGCCGCGCCCGACGGCACGGCGCTCGACGGCCCGGGCGAGCGGCGGCCCGCCAGCAGGTCCTTGACACGGTTGATGACCATCTGCGGCTCGAACGGCTTCACCAGCACGCCGTCGCAGCCGACCGACTTCGCGCGGGCCTCGTCTATCGGCTCGAACGCCCCGGTCAGCAGCAGGACGGGGATGTGGGCGAACTCGGCCGTACTCTTGACGAACGAGGCCACTTCGTAGCCGTCGCGCTCCGGCATGCCGACGTCGGCGAGAACGATGTCGGGATGGTCGGACTGGATGCTGGCGATGGCCTTCTTGCCATCGCCGACGGCCAGGACCTGGATGTCTTCGTCGGCGAACGTCAGCTCGATGACGCGCTGGATGGTGACACTGTCGTCGGCGAGCAGGAGCTTGTATGGCATGTCGGATCAGACCTGTTCCGTGCGGGTCCGGACGTGTCCCGCGATGAAATCGATGATGTCCTGCATCGGCGTGCCGGGCAGGAAGATACCCTTCACGCCCGCGGCCTCGAGCACCGGCACGTCGACGTCGGGGATGATGCCGCCGATGACCACGAGCACGTCGTCCAGGCCCTTCTCCTTGAGCAGCTGCATCACCCGCGGGCAGATGTGCATGTGAGCGCCCGACAGGATCGACAGCCCGATGACGTCCGCGTCCTCCTGGAGAGCCGCGGCGACGATCATCTCGGGGGTCTGGCGCAGCCCCATGTAGATGACCTCCATGCCGGCGTCACGGAGCGCCCGGGCGATGACCTTGGCCCCGCGATCATGCCCGTCGAGCCCGGGCTTGGCAATCACGACGCGAATCTTGGGCATTATGTCCAGCTTCCAGCTTCCAGCATCCAGCTTCCCGCTTCCCGCTTCCCGCTTCCCGCGTTCGACGCTGGCAACGGGAGACTGTCCACTCTCGTTCAGATCATCGCCTCTTCCTGGTACTCGCCCCAGACCTCGCGGAGCGCGTCGCACATCTCGCCGACGGTGGCGTAGGCCCGGGCGCAGTCGAGCAGTGCATACATCGTATTGTCGCGGCCGCGCGCGGCCGTCTGCAGCGCGTCGAGGCTGCGGCAGACGCGATCGTTGTCGCGGCTGCGCTTCAGGCTTTCCAGCCGCGCCAGCTGGGTGGTCGCGGCGGTATCGTCGATGTAGAGAATCGGGAACGGCGGCTCGTCGGGCTGCACGTAGGCGTTGACCCCCACCATGATCTTCTCGCGCTTTTCGAAGGCCTGCTGGAAGCGGTAGGACGCCTCGGCGACCTCGCGCTGGGGAAAGCCCTGCTCGATCGCCTCCACCATCCCGCCCATCGCGTCAATGGTGTCGAAATACTCGCGCGCTTCGCGCTCCATGTCGAGCGTGAGCCGTTCGACGAAATACGATCCACCGAGCGGATCGACGACATCGGCAAGTCCGCTCTCGTGGGCGATGATCTGCTGGGTGCGCAGCGCCAGCGTCGCCGCGGCCTCGGTGGGCAGCGCCAGCGCCTCGTCGAGCGAATTGGTGTGCAGCGAGTTGGTGCCGCCGAGGACGCCGGCGAGCGCCTGGAGCGCGGTGCGGACGACGTTGTTGTAGGGCTGCTGGGCGGTCAGCGACACGCCCGCGGTCTGGGTGTGGAAGCGCAGCTTCCAGGATCGTTCGCTCCTGGCGCCGAAGCGGTCGCGCATGACGTGCGCCCACAGGTTCCGGGCGGCGCGGAACTTGGCGATCTCCTCGAAGAAGTCGCTGTGCGAATTGAAGAAGAACGACATCCGCGGCGCGAAGTCGTCGACGTCGAGGCCGGCATCGACGCCGTACTGGACGTACTCGATGCCGTCGCGCAGCGTGAAGGCCAGCTCCTGGAGCGCGGTCGAGCCCGCCTCGCGGATGTGATACCCGCTGACCGAGACCGTGTTCCAGCGCGGCGCCTCCTTCGAGCAGAAGGCGAAGATGTCCGTGATCAGCCGCATCGACGGCCGCGGCGGATAGATGTACTCCTTTTGGGCGATGAACTCCTTGAGGATGTCGTTCTGGATCGTGCCCGACAGCGTGCGCCAGTCGGCCCCCTGCTGCTCGGCCACCACCAGGTACATCGCAAAGAGCATCGGCGCCGGAGAATTGATGGTCATCGACGTGGTGATGGCGCCGACGGGAATGCCGTCGAAGAGCCGCTCCATGTCGGCCAGCGACATC
>JAYTEJ010000378.1:0-3777 GCA_043735365.1 Acidobacteriota bacterium | reverse complement strand
CCCGTCACCGTGGTTCGCGACATCATTCCCGGGCGGGGCATCCCGGCTCGCGGCGTTGCTCCTCGCTCATATACTCCAGTATTCTCACTCGTCGCGCCTTGCGATCCGGGCGCCGCGCTCCGGGACTTATGGCACGATCCACGGTGACGGGACACTAGCGGACGGCCGGCACCGGCGCAATCGTCCGGCGGGCGGCGACGCTCACCGGGCGGCCGTTGATGGTCTCGTACTCGTAGTGCACTTCGAGGTGCGAGACTCCGGCGAACTTGACGCGGGCGACCGATTCGGTGGAGATCGGCACCCGCACGCCGTCGAGCCTGGCGTAATGGCGGATGACGTTGACCAGGCTGGTCCAGAAGGACGGGTTCTTCGAGAGCCGTCCCTCAACGCGCAGCAGCTCACTGCCGTCGCGGCTGATCACCATGCGGCCGTCCACCAGCAGCATGTCCTTCCGCTTCGGCTTGATCAGCACGTAGCGCTCGTCGCCTCCAGCCGGCCCCTCCTCGAACTCGTAATTGTCCGGCGTCAGCTCGGAGCGCCGGCAGTCGCCGGCGTCGACGAGTTCCTGCTCCCGTCTGAGCACGGCGCGCAGCACCTTGGTGCGAATGTAATCGGATCCGGATTCCGAGACCACCGAGTAGCGGAAGCCGCGGCTGTCCATCTCCGTCCAGGCCTCGAGCCAGCCTTCCTGGCCGAAACGCTCGCTCTGGGCGTGCATGCGCCGGTAGGCGCGGTACTGCGTGAGCGGCTGATCCCGAGCGACGGCCGGGACCGCGGCGGCGCCACCCGCGCGTGCAGCCGGGCTGGCGCCGTTCGACAGGGTCAGCAGGAGTGTGAACCCCAGACCCCATACTGAGAGTCGTCGCGCCCGCCTTGCTGCCCAGACTCCAGCCATCTCACGCTCCGGCGCCCACCACCGCAAGAAGCGTGCTCGACAGCGCCCGGCCTTATACCGCCTCAGCCGGCGGCGCCGCCGGCGCGCTCCCGGACGGGGAACGGCCTTGCGCCAGCCGCCATCCGAGGACGGCCAGCGGGAGTCCGTATTCGACAGCCATCACCCAGCCCGGCACGACCCAGCGGCCGCCGTGGCGGGCGATGTCCCAGACGATGTAGGCGGGGATGACCGTCAGCGTCCAGAGGCTGAGGGGCAGCGTCGCCGCCGCCAGCAGGAAGGGCGTGAGGTAGAGCAGGTACCAGGGATAGATGACCGGCGCAGCGGCGAGCGCCACTCCCATCGGCCACGCCCAGGCGGCGGGATCAGTCGGCTCCAGCCGCCAGCGCGCCCACGCCGCAGTGAGAAGGCCGGCGCCGACGGCAGCCATGGCCGCGACCTGCGGCGTCGTCAGTCCCGCGATCCATCGGAAGAACGGACCGTTGAAGCGGATGTGCGCCACGACGTTCGGCACGGCGCCGAACGGCAGGACGCTTCCGGAGACGAACGGGAAATAGAGGAACGCCATGAACACCGCTCCCAGGATCGCGTCCCGCACGCGAATTCTCCGCCAGTAGAGCGGCAGCAGGACGATCGGCAGCAGCTTGGTGGCAATCGCGAGCACGAAGGCCAGCGTTGCCAGTCCGGTGCGCCGCCGGGCCAGCCAGTAGGCCGAGGCCGCGATCCACAGCGCGCCGAGCGCGTCGACGTGGCCGCTGTGCGCGATTTCCAGCACCACCAGCGGATTCCAGGCATAGGCCAGCGTCAGCCAGGCCGGCCGTCCGGTCAGCACCAGCCAGCGCCACAGGACGACGATGGTGAGGAGGTCGCAGGCGACCAGGGCGAGCTTCATCGCGCGCGTCGAGTCACGCAGCGCGACCACCAGGCGGAAGAACAGCTGCGCCGCCGGCGGATACGGCGTGCGCGCGCGCGCACTGGGCATCTGTCGCGTCTCGTCGGTGTGGGTGCGCGCCATCGCGGGATCGGCGGGGACGACGAGGTAGGGGTTGTAGCCGAGCAGCTGGACGCGGCCGTCCCAGACGTAGCGCACCATATCGCTGTCCGCTCCTGCACGCGGCAGCGCCAGCGGCACCCGGAAGGCGAGCGCCAGGGCGATCGCCGCCAGGAGCAGGCGTCCGGGAACGCGCGGCGCCGCGGCCGCCCGCCACATCAGCGCCGCGTAGGCCATTGCCGCCACCGCCGCGCAGCCGAGAAAGAGCGGCGAGCCCAGCGGAGTGCGGGTGAGAAACAGCGTCAGGACGGCGGTGAGATAGGCGGCGCCGGTGAGCGCGAGCCAGGGCCCGAGGGTCTTCATCAGGAGGATCGCGTAAATTATAGAGGACGTTGATGAGAATTCTTCGCTGCCTCGTGGGCTCGGCGCTGTTCCTGACGGTGTGGCTCGCCGTCAACGTCCGCAGTGTGGCCGCGCAGCAGCCAGCCGCAGCCGCACCGGCAGCCGCGGCTGCTGGCGGCGACAAGACCCCGCCGGTGGTTCCGGAGCCCGGTTTCATCGAGCGGCAGCTGCTGGCGCTGGAGAAGGCCGCGGATGAGGGGCCGCACGGCTTCTCCGTGACCTTCGGCGACATCATGCCCGGATCGGGGGCGTCGCTCGGTCCGGCCTACGGACGGACCTTCGACGGCGACGTCGTCTTCGCCGCCAAGGCGGTGTATTCCCTGCACAACGCCAAGGTCGTCCAGGTTTCGCTGGAGTCACCGCCGCTCAGCCGGCGCCGGATCCAGTTCCGCAGCCGCGCCCGCTGGCAGGATGTGCCGGACATTTCGTTCCACGGTCTGGCGCCTGGCCGGCGCGAAGACGAAGCGAGCTATGCGGAGACCATCTCGGAGTTCAGCGCCGTCGCGGCATTCCGGCCGGTGCCATTGCTCCGGTTCGAGGCGGGGACCGGGGCGGAACTGTTCACCACCTCGGCCGGAGACGAAGACAAGGGGCACCTCGAGCTCTTTGCCGGAGCCCCGGGTGTCGGAGCCGATCCCCGCTACCTGCACAGCCGGGCCTCGGCCGCTCTCGACTCGCGCGAAAGTGAAGGCTACACCCGCAGCGGCAGTCTGGTGCGCGCCACCCTGCACGATTACCGGCAGTGGAGCGCCGGTCCCTATTCGTTCCGCCGCGTCGACCTCGCCGCCGAGCAGTACGTGCCGTTCCTGAATCGGACGCGGGTAGTGTATCTCGGGCTGTATGCGTCGACCACCACCCCTGTCCGCGGTGCGGCCGTGCCCTTTTTCCTGATGCCAGAAGCCGGCGGGCAGGTTCTGCGCGGTTACGACCTCTACCGCTTCCGCAACCGCCACTCCGTCGTCGTGACCGTCGAGTACCGATGGACGATTCGTAACTATCTCGACGGGGCCGTTTTCTATGATGCGGGCAAGGCGGTGGCCGAGCGCCGTGACCTGGACGTGAGCGGCCTGCATGGCTCATTCGGCGCGGGCATCAGCCTGCACGGCCCGCGCTCGACGGCGCTGCGTCTCGAGGTGGCGAGGAGCCGGGAAGGCACGCACTTCGTCGTTTCGTTCAGGCCGGTGGGCGGCTAGCGCCCGCGGAGTGGCGCTCGAGGGGATAGTGGCGTTTGACCATGCCGCCCATGCTCCGGACGGAAGTAACCCTCGGGCAAAACGTGATCTGCCCGACCGCCGGGAGGAGGGGCCCGCCCTTCTCCCGGCCTCACTCCTGTCGACGCCGTTGCGGGCGCGCGGAATGGTACTATCCGCTCCGGGATGGTACTATCCGTCGGATGACTACCGACGCTCCGGCGGGGGCATGGCTGTTCCGGTATCGCTCGTCGCTGCCGGTACCGCTGGCGCTGATCCTGCTCCTCGTCCGCACAGGACGG
>JAYTEJ010000377.1:0-23718 GCA_043735365.1 Acidobacteriota bacterium | reverse complement strand
TCGCGTCCCGTTCGTCGGTCAGCACGTCGATCAGGCCGTCGGCGTCGGTCGCCACGATCGGCTTCCCCATCGCCAGCGCCTCGAACACCGTCAGCGGCGTGCCCTCCCAGAGCGACGGGAAGACGCTGACGTCGAACGCCGAGACGACGCGCGGGATGTCGCGGGCGAAACCGGCGAACACCAGGCGATCGCCGAGCCCGAGCGCCCGCGCCTGCGCTTCGAGTGGCTGCCGCAGCGGGCCCTCGCCGACGATGAAGAACCTGGCCCGGGGGCGCGCGTCGAGCACCAGGCGGGCGGCCTCCACGAGGTAGGAGTTGCCCTTGGAGTCGTGCAGCCGGGTGACGGTGCCGGCGGCGAACTCTCCCGGCGCGATGCCCAGTTCGGCGCGGGCGGCCAGCACCTCGGCTTCCGACCGCCGCCGGCTGAACTCCTCGAGCGGAACGCCGAGATAGACCACCTTGACCTTTTCGGCCGGGATCCGCCGGGCGCGCACCACGAAGTCCGCCGTGCTCTTCGACACCGCCAGGGCGATGTCGGTGACCGGCTCGAGCGCGGTGTCGGCGGCCTTCTGGAACCACGGCGTATCGGTCAAGTTGGCGTGCTCGTGCAGGATCGCCGGCAGCCGCCGCATCGCCCCCGCCATCCGCCCGAAGGTGGTGGCGCCGTAGCCGTGCAGGTGGAGGATGTCGATCTGCTTGCGGTCCACCACCTTCAGCAGCGCCGGCAGCGTCGCCGGATCGAACTTCGACTTGTGCAGGTAGGTGATGTCGACGCCGAACGACTCCAATGTTTCTTCCGACAGATCCCTGCGCCGCAGGCTGACGAGCGAGACGTTGTAGCGCGCCGGATCGAACCGCGGGATCATCCAGGAGAACAGGCGCTTGACCCCGTGCATGCGCGACCCTTCCCAGCCCAGATGGTCGCAGACCTGGAGGACGTTGAGCTTCACTGCGGCGCCGCCCCGCGCTGGCCGACGATCCGCGCCGGAATCCCGACCGCAATCGCCCCGTCTGGCACCGCGCTCCGCACCACCGCACCGGCGCCGACGATGGCGCGGTCACCCACCGTGACGCCGTCGAGAATCTTCGCCCCGGCGCCCAGCCAGGCGCCCTCGCCCACCGTCACCCCCTCGGAGCGCCGCGGCTGCACGAGGATCGGCTGCGACGGATCCGACATGTCGTGGTCGCCGCCAATCAGGTAGCAGTAGGCGGCAATCAGGGTGTGCGCGCCGACCGTGACCCGGCTGGCGGAAAAAATCTCGCAGTTGAAGCCGACATTGGCGCCGTCGCCCAGGGTGATGTCGCCGTTCTTGCAGGACAGAATTGTGTTGCGGCCGACGAAGACACCGTCGCCGATGGTGATGCCGTGGTTGTCTTCCCCCTTGGCGTCGATCAGGCAGTTGTCGTCGACGACGACGTTGTCGCCGATGCGGATCTTGTGCGGATGGCGCAGGACGACATTCTGGCCGAAGACGACATTCTGCCCGCAGGCGCCGAGCAGCAGCGGATAGAGGGACTTACGCAGCACCAGGCCGAGGGCCCCGGGGACGTGCTGCGACAGCAGCGTCACCGCTTCGTGCAGGAGGAGCGCCCCCCAGCCGGGACGGCCGACGACCAGGGCGACGTACTTCTCGCGGGCTGAGCGGCTGGCGTCGAAGAGCTGATCCTGCGCGCGGGGAATCGGCGTCATCGGGCGCCTACTGTATTACTGCGAGAGGCATGGTGTCTCACGTAGCATATGACATCCCCTTCACCTGGGGAGGCCACTAAACCCAGCCGTGGCGGCGATACCACGCCAGCGTCCGGGCGACGCCGTCGCGCAGGCCCACCCCCGGGGCGTAGCCCAGCTCGGCCCGCGCGCGGCTGATGTCGAAGGCCCGGCTCTTGGTGAAGAAATCGACCCGGCGGCGGTAGAGCGGCGGCTCGATGCCGAGCGGCGCGCACGCCGCCTCGCAGATCGCTCCCGCGATCCAGAACGGCCACACTGGCAGATGCAGTTTCGGCGGGGTCACAGCCGCGGCCTCGGCGACGATCGCCACCAGCTCGTTCAACGTCGGGACCTCGGGCCCGGCGAGGATGAAGGTCCGCCCCGCCGCCGCCGGCACCGTCGCGCACAGCCGGAACCCGGCGATCAGATCGTCGATGTAGGTGAGGTGATAAAAGATGCGGCCATCGCCAAGGATGGGAAACCGCCCGCGCGCCACGCCGCGAAACAGCTTCAGCAGGCGCCGGTCGCCCGGCCCGTAGATGCCGGTCGGCCGCGCGATCACCACCTCGACGCCGGCATCGTCGGCCGCCGCGCGCGCAATCGCCTCGCCCTCGAGCTTGGTGACCTGATAGATGTCGCCCGGCTTGAGCGGTGCCGTCTCCGCCGCCGGCGGATGCTCGATATCACCGTGGACGCCAACCGTGCTGCAGTGGACCACCCGGCGGGCCCCCGCCGAGGCCGCGGCCTCGACCACGGTCCGCACCGCGGCGGCGTTGACGGCACGGTAGGTCTCGTCGCGCAGCCCCGCCTGCCGGTAGATCGCCGCGATGTGATAAATGACCTCGACGTCGGCGGCGGCGCGCCGCACTGCGGCGGAATCGCGGAGGTCGCCGCTGATCATCTCGATGCCCGCCGCCGCCAGCCCGGCATCCGTCGTCCGCACCAGCGCCCGGACGTCGTCGCCTCCGGCGGCGAGCGCGCGCGCCAGGTGGCCCCCCGTGAAGCCGGTGGCCCCGGTGACTAGGACGCGCACCGTTCGGCTACAACCGTGACCGGTGATCCGGCGAGGCGTGTCAGGCCGGCGCGCGCGAGGGCGCCCTCGACGCGTTCGGTCATCGCCGCCGAGTTGATGCGTTTGTGCAGGGCAATCGGCAGGACGAACTGGCGGTGGGATTCGACGACGCGGAAGCCGCCGGCCGCGAGCGCGGCGCCGACCGCGCGATCGGAGAAGACGCGGTAGGCCTCGACGCGCGCGCCGAGCGCATGCGCGAGGTGCCGCGTCATCGCCTGCAGCGCCGCGGCGCTGCCGAGCGCCGGATAATCGAACACCACGTGGCGGCGCGAGACCCGGCAGAGCTCGGCGAGCGACTGCCGCCAGTCCGGGGTGTGCATCAGCACCCGCAGGCAGGTGACGGCGTCGAAGGCGCGGTCCGGGAAGTCGAGCCCGTGGGCGTCCCCTTGCACGAACGTCACCGCGAGACCGGCGGCCGCGGCGCGGCGCCTGGCGACCTCGAGCATCTCCGACGAGGCATCGACGCCGGTCACGAGCGCCCCGCGCGCCGCCAGCGCCAGCGCCGCGCGCCCGGTGCCGGTGCCGACGTCGAGCAGCGCGCGCCCGTCCACCGGCGCCAGGAAGCGGGCGATGACGCGCTCCTGGGAGTCCGCGACGAGGCGGCCGATCGGGCCGCCGAAGCGCATCCCGTCGAACGCTTCCGCCATCGCCGGGTCGGCGTAGACGGAATAGCTGTAGTGATCGGGACGCGGCGGGATGGCCGCGCTCACGCGACCCCGCCCGCGACCTGCGGCCTGGCGTCTCCGGTCAGATGCGCCAGCGCCTGACGGGTCCGCGTCAGGTAGGCCTCGTAGCTGTACTTGGTATCGGCCAGGGCGCGCGCTCCGTCGCCGACCGCCCGGGCCCGCGCCGTGTCGGTCAACGCCAGGACGATGCCGGCGCCGAAGCCCTCGGCGGTCGCCGCGGTCAGGATCGCCACGTCGTCGGTGAGCACCTGCGTGTGCGTCAGCAGCCGCGTCGCCACGATCGGACGTCCCGAGCGCAGGTATTGATAAATCTTGAGCGGCGTGTTGGTGCCGCTGCTGCGCGGCGAGACGAGGACGTCCGCGGCGTCGAGGAAGAGCGGGATCTCTTCGGCCGGACGCTGGCCGGCGAAGACGACCGAGGCCGCCAGCCCGGCGCGATCGGCCAGCGCCCGGGCCGCGGCGATCTGATCGGGGCGCCCGCCGGCGAGCACGAAGACGGCGTCGGGGCGGCGCGCGAGCACGTGCCGGGCGGCGTCGAAGAGCAGATCGAGCCCCTGGTAGGCTTCGAAGGTGCCGGTGTAGAGCACCACCGGGCCAGTCGCGGCCAGCCCCAGTTCCTCGCGAATCCGGGCTCCCGAGCCGGCGACCGGCGTGTCCCCCGACCCCGGCGCATTCTCGATGAGCACCGACGGCACGTCGGGCTCGATGGCGCGGACGACCTCCTGCAGGTGCGGGCAGATGACCACCACCACCCGCGAGTGCCGGACCACGAAGCGCTCCATCCAGGTGAAGAAGCGGGCCAGCAGCCGGGAGCGGCTGAAGGCGAAGTTGGTGAGCTGCTGCGGCAGGCTCGAGTGCATGTCGTAGAGGTGGGGCACCCCGAGCACCGCGGCAATCAGCACGCCGATGAGGCTGCCCTCCTCGTGCGAATGCACGGCGTCGTAGCGTCCGCCGATCGCCCGGCGCAGCGCCGTGACCGCCAGCGCGAGATCGAGCGGAATCTTTGCGAGCGACGGGCCGATGCGGACGTCGCGGACGAACGGAGGCCGGAGACAGCGGAAAACGCGAAGACCGGGCAGATCGACATCGCGCCCGAACGGATAGGTGACGAGGTCAACCGTATGTCCGAGAGCGAGGAGCGCTTTGATCCTGTGGTATTCGCTGAACGGCGTTCCCCGGGGCTCGAAGAACGGCTCCGGAGCAATCATGAGGATTTTCACAGGTACAGCGTCCAATTTTAGGAAACGGCAGCCGAAAGGTCAACGTAACTCGTGCTAAAATTGGAATTTATCCGTGAATTCTGAAATTACTGCTGCCGAAGTTCCTCAGCGCGCCGGCTGGCGCGGTTGGGTCGCTCCCCTCCTCAAGGCCCTCGTCAGCGTGGCCCTGCTGTGGGTGCTGTTCTCGCGCGTTGACGCGGCGCGGCTGTGGTCCGTCGCCCGCACGGCGTCGCCCGGCTGGCTGGTTACGGCGCTGGCCCTCTATCTCCTGATGATCCTCACCAGCGCCTGGCGCTGGGGGCTGCTGCTGAGGGCGCAGGGGCTGCGCTTCTCGTTCGGGGCGCTGACCTCATCCTTTCTCGTCGCCACGTTTTTCAATAATTTTCTGCCGAGCAACATCGGCGGCGACGTCATCCGAATCACCGACACCGCGCCGGCCGCGGGATCGAAGACGCTGGCGACCACCGTGGTCCTCATCGATCGCGGGATCGGCCTCCTCGGCCTGGTGCTGATGGCTGCGCTCGGCGCCACTGCGGGGCCCGCGGTGTTCAGCAGCTCGTCCGGCGGCGTCGGGCCGGGCATGCTCTGGGCGGGCTTCGGCCTGGCGGCGATGATCGCCACACCGGCGCTGCTTATGCCCGAGGGGCTGGCGCGCCTGCTGAAGCCGCTGCGCATCATCCATCCCGAGTGGGTGGACGAGCGGATAGAACGGCTGACCGGAGCGCTGGGGCGATTCCGCGAGGCCCCCGGCGCCCTCGCCGGCTGCTTCGCGGGTGCGGTGGCGGTCCAGTCGCTGCTTGTGGCGTTTTATCTGGCGATTGCCCACAGCATGCGGATTCCGGTCGGATTCGCCGAGCTCGCCGTCATCGTCCCGATCACCTTCATCGTCCAGATGCTGCCGGTCTCGATGAACGGGTTTGGCGTTCGGGAGGCCACCTTCGGGTTCTATTTTGCCCGGCTCGGCCTGCCGCTGGAATCGGCCCTGGTGGTCTCCTTCATGGGCGCGGCGCTCGTCATGCTGTTCTCCCTGTCAGGGGGCGTGACCTATGCGCTCCGCCATGCCCGCGCCCGCCGCTGACGCCAATCCGCGGAAATTCTGTCCGCGGAAATTCTTGACCTTCCGCGGCCAATCCCTTACCCTGAGACTTCCCAGCACGACTCCCTCTGTAGAAAAACCGATCTCGACCCGATAGGGTGTCTGTACCCCGCGGCGCGCCGCGGACGCACACCCTGCACGGATAGCTTCGCCCGAGGACACGACCATGAGACGCACCCGTTCCGCGGCAGCCTTGCCGGCCGTTCTACTCCTGGCGCTGGGCGCCTGCGAGGCCCAGAAAAGCTCCAGTCCGCTCAGCCCCTCGGTGGCCGGGCCCATTCCGGGCGTGTCGATCACGGCGCCGAAGCTGCTCGAGCCCGGACAGGGGTTCAAGTTCAAGGAATCCGAGCAGCCGATCAAGCTGCTCATCGAAAACGCCAGCTCGACCGGCGTCCGGCCCATCACCTATATCTTCGAGGTGGCGGCCGACAGCGAGTTCACCTCCAAGGTCTACGCCCGCAGCGGCGTGCCGCCGGGCGACGGCGGTCGCACCAGCGTCCAGATCGACCGTCTCGACCTCGGCCGGGCCTACTACTGGCGGGCGCGGGCCGACGACGGCGCCAACAGCAGCCAGTTTACGAGCGCCCAGTTCGAGGTGCTGCCCAAGCCGCAGCTGAACGCCCCCGGCCTCGTCACTCCGATCAACGGTGAGCGCACCGCGTCGCGCCGCCCGACCCTGACCGTGCGCAATGCCGATCGCAACGCCGCGGTGGGGGATGTCAGTTACGAGTTCCAGGTCGCGGCCGACCAGAGCTTCGCGGCGCTGACCACGGCCGGCGTGGTGATCGAGGGAGCCGGGCAGACCAGCTTCACCCCCGCCGGCGATCTCGGGGCGGATCAGATCTATTTCTGGCGCGCGCGCGGCGCCGCGCGGGAGACGACCGGAGGCTGGGCCGCGGCCCAGACCTTCCGCACCGCCGTCGCGGTCGCCCCGGCGCCCGCCCCCGGTCCGGGCCCGGCGCCGGGAGGCCCCTGCGTGTCGAGCAACCCGGAAGCGATCGTCCAGTGCGAACGGAGCAAGTACGGGCACATGTCGCACGACCAGATGTATGCCTTCATGCGCAGCGTCGCGCACTCGCTGAACGCGAACGGGATCGGCGGCGGACCGTTCGGCATTCTGCGGAAAGCCGGCGGCACGAGCTGCGGCGGCTATTCGTGCGACGTGCTCTGCGCCGGCTCGGGCAACAGCCAGCGCCAGTACGACATCCTCGGCGACATCGACGGCGCGCAGAGCCCGGGCTGGTACGGCCCCAACACGGTGCCGAACATCCGCGTCGACGTCTGCGAAGTGCAGTAGGGGGCTCGTCAGCGCTCAGACGTCGCCAGACAACTGAGCGCTGACAGCTGCCCTCTTCCCGCAAGGGGCGCGGGATCGAAGGGCTGTTTACAGACCTCTTCAGGACGACGCGTCCCGCAGCGGGAGTTACCGCAGCGCACTGCCGAGCGAATCGGGACGCGGGCGGTTGCCCAGCCAGACGTTGCGATAGATGGTCCCGGCAATCGACGCCGCTTCGCCGCCGCTGCGGCCGACCGGGGCGCCGAGATAGGCGTAGTGGGGATTGGGGGCGTAGGTGCCGCGCGGCGTCGGCAGGCCGAAGTCATAGATGGTCATGCCGCTGACCCCGCCATCGCGAACCACCAGATGGAAGTCGCCGCCCCAGGTTGCCTTCCAGTGGTAGACCGTCGACGGGTTGAGGAGCAGCACCGACGCGAAGCGCTTGGCGGTGTCGGGCTCGTAGCGCAGCTTCAGGTCGGTCGACGAACCGTAAAGAACCCGCCACTGGATGGCGTTCGGCGGCACGCCTGTCAGACCCCGGTACTGAACGTCGACCCGGTAGCGGTTGGTGATGAAATCGTCCTGCCCCTCCTGCATGCCGAAGACCTTGGCTTTGTCGCCGGGCCCGTTGGCGCGCAGCCCTTCGACGTCCATCGAGAACTCGCCGTTGGTAATTGTCTGCGGCAGCAGGTATTTGACGTAGCTTTGGCCGTTGTTGAGCTGGATCCCCTTTCCCTTGATGAAGGTCGTCGAGCCGATCCGCTCGCCTACCGTCTCCTCGTGAATCAGCGGGTCGTAGAGCTCGCCGGCGCGCAGGAAGCCCACCAGCTTCGAGCGGAAGGTGCCGGTCTCGGACCACGCCGATGTGGACGACCCCTGCAGCGCGCGCGCCCGCCAGTAGAAGACGGTCGTCGGCTGCAGATCGGTGTCGGGGGTGAACGACGTCTTGCCGGCCGGGCCTTCCGGCACTCCAGCCTTCGAGGTGGTGGCGGCGAAGCCCTCCACGTTCGAGGTCGTGGCCGCGGTGAAGCCGGTATTGTCCGAGACCTGGAACTCGTAGGTCCGGGCGCCGGCCTGATCGGCGGTGGCGTTGCGCACCGTCAGGATCGGCCGCAGGGTGTCGAGCTGTTCGTCCTTTGCCGGCGAATCGAGCGCCGGAGCGGTGAGGCTGGCGGCCGCTGGCGTCGGCGAGCTGGGAGTCGAAGCGCCGCCGCAGGCCGCGGCCGACAGAACGACGAAGAGCGAGAGCCGCAAAGGCTGTGTATTCATGGTCTCCACTTTATTCACGAGGTGAGCGGACGGGGCGCCGAGCGTGGCCCGTTGCCTGGGATGCCCGCCGCGCGGGCCGGGCGCTTTCGAACACGATGATGCTCCGGCGCTGGACGCTGACGCCGCGGGCGCGCCGGGCGTCGCGCAGATAGCCGGCAACCTCCTCGAAGATGCGCCGATCGCCGGCCGCGAGCCCGGGGTCGTCGAGCAGATCCTGAAGCTGCAGCTCCAGATCGGCGATGGTGTGCGACTCCTCGAAGGAGATCAGCGCCCGGCCGTCGGGCAGCGGCACCAGCAGCAGCCCGGTGCGGCGCTCCAACGCGCGGCTGGGGCGGACGACGATCACCGCGTGTCGCCCGAACGGGGCGAGCTCCGCCGCCGGCGACGGCGCCTTGCCCAGCGCCGGCTGGACCACCCGCACCACCGCCCGGCTCAGGTCCTCATCGATCGCGGCCAGCGCCGCGATCACCGGTTCGGGCAGCGTCAGGGTGACGGCGCGCGACGGCTCCAGGAACTTGCGCGGCCGGCCGCGGCGCGGCCCCACGGCGGCGGCCGCCGAGGCGGCGGGTGGCGCCGATCGGACGGGCCGCGGAGCAGGCTTCAACAATATTCTGGATAATCACAGAATAAGTTGCATTATTCAATAGAAAACGTCGCTCGTATAGCCGCGACGGCGGTCTGGCCGCCGCTGCGCATCGTCCCGCGGCCGCATCACGACCGTGGGGATCCGGAGCCGGCGCCGTACAAAGCTCGAGCCGGGCACGCGGCCCCGGCTCGAAAGTCCATGGGTAATGCCAGCGGGTGATCCGCGGCGCTAGAAGCGCAGCCGCACACCGCCGCCGATCTGAAAGCCGCCGACCGTCAGCTTGTCGGAGGCGCCGGAAAGATCCGCGGATCCCCAGGTGTAACGCGCCAGGCCGCCGACGCCGACGCGCTTGGTCACCAGGTAGGTGACGTCAACGCCGGCATTGAAGCCGGCCGTCGTCTTCTTGACCTTGCTGGTCGTGACGCCGGATACCGTCGGACCCGGCTCAGAGACGGCGACGTTGCTCGGCAGATCCTGCGAGACACTGAAGATGGACGGGCCGGCCGAGACGCCGACGTCGATCTTGTCGGTGACCGGTACCATCCACACGCCCATCAGATTGATGGTGTTCTCGCTGTGCTTCAGCCCCGTCGCCGACGCGGTGATCGACCGGGGGCGGTCGTAGACGCGCGGGTCGGGGATGTTCGCGGTGATGGTCGCGTCGGTCGTGCTGCCGGTGTGGGAGTAGCCAATCGCCGCCGCGAGATTGCGCCACACCTTGTAGCCGGCGGTGATGTCGAAGAACCCGCCGCCCTTGACCTGCTGGCCGCTGGCCACGGCCGCCTTTTCGTCGTAGAGATCGAACGAGGTTGACGTGTTGAGCGCGTGCGTGCCCGCCTGGGCGCCGCCGGTCACGTTCACGAACCCCTGGTCGGTCCACGTCATCTGCGCCTGCGCTTTCGGGACCGAGACGACACCCATGGCCAGGCACAGCACAACGGCTTTCATCATCTTCAAATCAATCATCTCCTGAGGTTGGACTGACGCCGAGCGGCCGCGTTCACGACGTACCGGCGAGATGCCACAATGGTAGCACGCCGCTTCGTGACAGAGGTCCATTCCTGTAGTACCATACCGGTTCATTCCGCCATAACCCGGCGGGCTCCAGAAACACTCGAGGTTCTTCTTGATGCACCAGAAAAGGTTCGTGCTCTCCTCGGCGGCCGCTGTGATTGCGCTGGCCGTCGCCTGTTCGAAATCGGCTGAGACTCCGGTCGCGCCCGGCGCGGTGTCGGAACCGTCCAGCGCCGCGGCGGCGGATGGCAGCACGCTCAAGGTCCCCGCCCCCACGGCCGTCTCGCCGGTCGGCGGCGCGCAGCCCAATACGCTCGAGCTTGTCGCGAATACCGTGACCGGCAAGTACGACAGCACGCTGCGTCCGTCCTACGAGTTCCGCATCAAGACCAGCGGCGGTGGCCTCGTCAGCGCCTGCAACTCGGCGCCGATCGCGGCCAGCGACGCCACCGTCACCTACGTCCCGACCTGCAGCCTCGACCTCGACGCGCCCTACTCGTGGAGCGTGCGCGCGGTCTTCAACGGCGCCGCCGGACCCTGGTCCGCCGACACCTCGTTCAGGACGCCCCTCGGCGGCTACCTCACCGGCACCGAGATTTACGATCCGCTCTACAGCGGCAAGTCGGTGGGCACGCTCAACGGCCCCATCACCTTCACCGCTGAAGGAGCGAAGCTGGAATCGAACCAAAGCTACATCCGTTACCAGCTGCCGTCGCCGCTGACCACCGGCGAGCTCTCGGTGATGATCAAAGGGGCCGACGAAGGAGCTCCGGGCGACAAGAGCAAGGTCTTCGCGATGCAGCAGGGAGACGACGCCGACATCACCACCAACTCCTACCGGATGACCGCGGAGCTGCGCGGCGCGCAGTATTCGAGCCCAGGCTCGATCACTTGCCGTCTGATCGCCGGCGACGGCGTTTCGCGCGACTGCGACCGCAGCCAGAAGAACTTCCAAAGCAACCGCTGGTACTTCTGGAAGTTCTCGTGGAGCTCCGGCGTCAACTTCACTCTGGAAGTGCGCGCCGACGGTCCGAACGGCCCGATGGTCTATTCGAACACCAAGGGCCTGAGCGGCCGCACCTATCGGCCGACGCCGCACAACATCTACCTCGGCTCACCGCAGGGTCGCGGCGGTCCGCAGGATGCGACCCTCCCAGGCGGCATCTACAAGAATCTCTGGGTCTCGAGCCGGCCGCGGCCGGTGTTCCCCGGCGAATAGCCCGCATCACACGGAGCAGGCAAAGGGCCAAAAGCCCTTTGCCTGCTGGCTTTTACGCGTTGCCTTCCCAGAGCCATCCGGGTTACCATTCGGATACCGCACTGATGGCCACGAACACCTTCCGACTGCAGTACCTCGCCAAAGCCGCCGCAGGTGTGCCCCGCGACCTGGTCAACACCTTCGTCAGCGCCCGGTTGCACCCCATCCGGCCGACCGTGCTCATCTATAACTGCACCTGGGTCTGCGACGCGCGCTGCACGATGTGCAGCAACTGGAAATGGGGCGATCGCAAGTCGGACATGACGCTCGACCAGCTCGAGCCGGTCCTCGCCAATCCCTTCTGGGGCGCGGTCGAGAACCTCAACATCTCCGGCGGCGAGCCGACCACCCGCAACGACCTGCCCGAAATGGTCGAGCTGTTCCATCGCCACCTGCCGCGGCTCCGCAAGATCGGCATCAACACCACCGGACTGACGCCAAAGCGCGCCATCCCGATGCTCACCCGCATCGTCGAGTTCTGCGCCGCCAACGGCATCCTGATCAGCATCCGGGTCTCGCTCGACGGCATCGGCGACGTCCACGACCAGGTCCGCGCCGTGAAGAAGGGCTTCGACAAGGCGTCGCAGACCATCGAAGCCATGCACGCGCTGGCGAAGCGGCACGACAACTTCCAGTTCGGCATCGCCTCGACCATCTTCGCCACCAACCTGAGCGACGCCGAGAACATCCTCACCTGGGCGCGCACCAAGGGCCTCGACGTCGTCTTCAACATGCTCCGCTTCACCGACGCGATGCTCCACAACAAGGATCTCGAGGAGACGATCGGCTTCAAAAAGCGTGAAGAAGAGTTCATGCGCAAGTTCTTCCTCGACCGCGTCCAGGAAGAGTCGGTGCTGAGCGGCCAGTCGTTCCTCTACCTGCACTACGCCGACATGATCGCCAACGGCTACCACCGGACGATGCCGTGCCCGTTCCAGTCGCAGGGGCTGCTGCTCAACCCGAACGGCGACCTGCACTACTGCGAGAACTCCGAGAAGCTGGGCAACGTGCAGGACGCCGCCGCCGACGCGCTCTACTTCAAGGCGGAAAACCTGATGCACCGCGAGCAGCTCAAGGCCAGCGTCTGCCCCACCTGCCTCAGCCCCTGCCAGGTCAACGTCGGCGCAATGAAGCAGTTCGTGCCCTACGCGCGGTTCCTCAAGCGCGCCTACGCGGTCAAGCGCGACCCCTCGCGACACCTGGAAACCCTGCCCGTGCCGGAAACGGTGCGCTAGCCAGGGGCTGCTTGGCTCCTCCGTCTTCGGCCGCGCGCCTGTCACTCTCCCGCATCCTTCGCATCGCCGTTGCCGTCGCGCTCACCGCCTACCTGCTGTGGAAGGCGCACCCGGGCGAAGTGCTGCGCGTCACCGCCGCGGCCGACTGGCGCTGGATCGGGGCCGCGGTGGCGCTGCTGTTCGTCGATCGCACGCTGATGGCCTACCGGTGGATGGTGCTGCTGCGCGCGCTGACCCCGGGATCCCGCCCGCCATTTGCCGCCGTGCTGCGGATCTTCTTCGTCAGTACCTTCGTCGGCACGTTCCTGCCGAGCATCGGCGGCGATCTCTACCGCGCCTACAGCCTGTCGCGGCTGGGCGTGCGCGGGGTCGAGTCGGCCGCCTCGGTGCTGATGGACCGCGTCCTCGGGGTGATGTCGATCGTGGTGGTCGGAGTCGCGGCGCTGCTGCCAGGGCCTGACGCCGCTAAGAACCGCTGGATCCTGCTGACCCTGGCGCTGGCCTCGGCCGGTTGCCTGATCGCGGCGGTGGCGGTGTTCAGCGCCCGGGCGGCCGCCGCCAGCCAGGGCATCGCCGCCCGCCTGCCCAGCCCCCGCGCTCGCCGCGTCGCGACCGGACTGGTCGATGCGGTGAGGCGCTATGCCCGCCACCACGGCGAGCTGGTCAACGTCCTCGGCATGTCGGTCGGCGTGCAGATCGTCCGCATCATCCAGGCGTGGTGCCTCGGGCGTGCGCTCGGGATCGACGCGGGGCTGGCGATGTACTTCATCTTCATCCCGATCGTGCTGCTGATCATGCTGCTGCCGGTGACGGTCAGCGGCCTGGGCACGAGCCAGGGGGCGTTCGGCTGGCTGTTCGGAACGATTGGCGTACCTGCCGCGACGGCGATCGCGCTGTCGATTCTGTTCGTGGCGCTGGGGGTGTTCGGCAACCTGCCCGGCGGCATCCTCTACGTGCTCGGCGACCGCCGGGTGCGCCAGACCGCATGAAAGCCGCCGCCGCGCTGCTGGCCGGCAGCATCCTGACGCTGGCCTGGATGTGCGGAGACGGGCCGGCCGGCTGGGTCTATCTGGTGATCTACCTGCTCGCCGTCGCGCCAGGGATCCCGCTCGGCATCGCCCTCTTCGGCCGCCGGCATGCCGCGGCGTGGATCGGCGGTGCGCTGGTGGGCTACGGGCTGACGCAGATCGCCCTCTGGGCGGTGATCGCCGCGAAAGCGGCGTCTCCCCTCGCCTTCGTCGCCGCCTGGCTGATGCTGGCGGTGGCGAGCTGGGCGGTGGCCCGATCGGTGACGCGCGCCTGTGGCGGCGCGCCGGCCGCCGGCATGCACGCCTGGTCGAGGGCCGATACTCGCGCGCTGCTGCTCGTCCTGTTGATCGTCCCCGCCCTGATGGGTCCCCCCTACCGCAACATCGGGCGCACCGACGCCGCCGGCAACAAGTACTACCGGGCCTACTTCACGGCCGACTTCCTTTGGCACACCGCGCTCGCCTCAGAGGTCGGCAAGTTCACGCTGCCGCCGCGCAACCCCTACCTGGCGCCGCGGACGATGAACTACTACTGGACCTACTTCCTGCTGCCGTCCACGGTCGCCGCCGCCGGGCCGCCGCCCGTGCGGGACGTCCAGGCCTGCCTCGAGACCAACGCGTTCCTGAGCGCGCTGCTGATGGTGGGGATCCTGTTCGTGCTGGTGCGCACGGCCGTCGTCTCGGCCGGGCCGGCGGCGCTCGCGGTAGTCCTGGGGATTCTTGCCGCCAGCGCCGAAGGGCTCTACGCGCTCGTCGATCTGCTGGCGCGCGGCCGGCCGCTGATCGCGCTCACCGACATGAACATCGACGCGGTTACCGCCTGGCGCTACGGCGGGCTGCGCATCGACAACATCCCGCGCTCGCTCTGGTACACGCCGCAGCACACGACATCGATGGCGCTGGGGCTGGCCGGTCTGGTGGTGGCGGCCACGGCGGGCGCGTCCGCCAGCCTGCCAGCGATCGCCGGCGCCGGCATCGCGCTCGGGCTCGCGACCACCATGAACCCGCTACTGGGTGGCGTCTGCTCGATCGTCTACGGCATCACGGTCTCGCTCGACGCCTTGCACGAGCCGGGCGGCTGGAAACGGCTGCCGCGCCACATCGCCGCCGCGCTGCCGGTTGCCGCCGCTGTCTTGTGGGGCGCCGCCAGCAAGGTCATGGAGGGCGCGGGCGCGGCGCTGGACTTCGGCTTCGCCGGCTTCGCCCGCAATCATCCGATGCTGACGCTGCTGCTCTCGATCGGTCCCTTGCTGATCCCGGCCACCGCGGGCATCTGGCCGCTGCGCTCCGCCAACCGGCGGGCGTGGACCATCGGCACGGCGGGGCTGGTGGTCGGCCTGCTGATGCTCTATCTGGTCCGCATCTCGGACGCCTCGTGGGTCGGCTTCCGCGCGGGGCAGGTGATTCTGGTCTGCCTGCCGGTGCTCCTCGCGCCGGTCCTGGCGCGGCTCGGCGGCGGCCTCCGCCTCATTCTCGCGGCGCTGATCATGGCGATCGGCCTGCCGACGACGGTGATCGATGCCTGGAACGCGCAGGACATCAGCAACCGGCGTCCAGGCCCCGGCTTCCGCTGGACGATCTGGATCACCCCCGATCAACAGGCCGCCTTCGACTGGATCCGGGGGAACACGCCGGCCACGGCGCTCGTGCAGATGGAACCGGTGGTCCGCGGCCGCGATCAGTGGACGCTGATTCCTTCGTTTGCCGGCCGGCGGATGGCGGCGGGATTGCCTATTTCGCTGCTGCCGATGCCCGAATATCAGGAACGGTCGGACCGGGTGAAGGCAATCTTCGAGACGGCGCGCCCCGCCGAGGCGTCGGAGGCGGCGCGCCGGCTGCGCATCGACTACCTCTACGTGGACGACACCGATGCGGCGGCCTATCCGGAGGGCGCCCGCAAGTTCGACGGTCAGCCGGCGCTCTTCGAGCCGGTCTTCACCAGCGGCGCCGTCCGCATCTACCGCGTGCGCTGACCCGCCGCCCCCGCCGGTTCACCCGTTGCGGAAACGGAAGAAGGTGCGGGTGGCGATGAACCAGTCGCGCATCCCGATCTTCTTACCCTCTTCCCGGCTGCGCGGGTGATAGCTGACCGGCACCTCGACAATCGTCAATCCCCGGGCGAGGACTTTGGCGGTGAGCTCGTGATCGAGCTCGAAGCCGCTGGTCTCGAGCGCCAGCCCGGTCACCACCTCCCGGGGAAACAGCTTCAGCGCCGTCACCGTGTCGGTCAGCCAGGCGCCGGTGAACAGGCGGGCGACCAGCGTCAGGCTGCGGCCGCCGAGGTACGCCGTCACGGTCTGATTGCCGTGCCGCCCGCCGCGCATGTAGCGGCTGCCGTAGACGATGTCGGCGCGGCCGAAGAGCAGCGCCTCGAGCATCGGGCGATAGTCCTGCGGATCGTATTCGAGGTCCGCGTCCTGGATGATGAGGAAGTCGCCGGTCGCCAGGCCGACGCCTTCGCGTACCGCGCGCCCCTTCCCGGAGTTCCGCTCGAGGCGGCGGAGGATCACGTCCTTGAAACCGGCGGCGATCTCCGAGGTGCGATCGGCCGAGTGATCATCGATGACGATCACTTCCTTGCGGACCCCGAGCGGCGTCAGATCGACGGCGGCGATCTGCGCCAGCAGCGTGCCGATGAAGCGCGCCTCGTTGTACGCGGGGATGACGATCGACAACACCTTGAGAGGGGCGGACGTGGTCATCGGCCCTCTTCCGCGCGCCGCCGCAGCGTCCGCTCGACCACCGCCAGATCGTCGGGAGTGTTGACGCCGATCGCCTCGGCGGCCTCGGTGCAGGAAAAGGTGATCACGGCGCCGCGCGCCGCGGCCCAGGGGATGAACGGCAGGAAGTTGCGCTCGCCGGTGGTGCCGCCGATCGCCGGGGCGGCGGCGAACTCGGGAAGCAGACCGAGATAGGCGTCGCGCGACAGCGAGAACAGCCCGGCGTCGCTCTCGCCTGCGGCCGGCATCGCGTCTCCCTCGCGCCGGTGCAGTATCCGCACCACGCGACCGCCGGCATCCCGCGACAGGTGCACGTAGGGGTCCGCCGAGGTGCAGGTCGGCAGCGCCAGCAGCGGATCGGCGGCGTCCGCCTCGGCGAGCCGCTCGACGGTCCGTGGATGGATGGCGACCTGATCGCACCAGCTGATCCAGATGCGGCGGGCCGTCGAGGCTTCGACGGACGGCCTCGCCAGCATGATGGCGTCGAGCATCCCGGTGGGCCGCTCCTGCACCCACAGATCGACGGGGCGCGCCTCGTCCGCCGTCGCCTGCGTGACCGCCGCCAGCGCCGCCGGGTGCACGACCACGGCAACCCGCGCCGCCACCGGCCGGTAGAGCGCCAGCAGGTGATCCAGCATCGGCCGGCCATTCACGAGCGCCAGCAGTTTGGGAGTGTGCGCCCCCAGGCGCGAGCCGATTCCTCCGGCTGGGATAATCAGCAGCCGATCGGCGGAGATCACCGCGCGCCTGCCTCGCCGGTGCGCGGCGGCCGCGGCGCCACGGCCGCCGGTACCGCCGGCGCCGGGCGCAGCCGCGCCGCCAGCGCGGTACCGATCGCCCTGAGTCCGTCGAGCGGCGTCGTCCTGCGGACCTGCTCCGGGGAGATGGAGAAGAACTGCACCGGGACTTCGAACATCTCTGCGCGCCGCCGCAGCAGCGCCGACAGCAGGTGCTGGTTCGCCAGCTTGTGCGTCAGCGGGACCGGAATGGCGACGGCATCGCGCACCCGCACGGCCCGCGCCGCGGAGAGTGTGTCGGAGACGTAGCGCCCGAACAGACCGAGATACAGCAGGCTGAGCGCGTGGCTGCCGGCGTAGCTGACCGCCCCGAGCACGGTGCGGTGCCGGTACTTCAGCCGGTAGGACTCGTGGATGTCGCGCACCGACAGCCGCCGGCTGCCCCAGACCGCGTCGAGCTTGCCGAGGTTCAGGTGCGAGGCGAGGGTGGCGATGTCCTCGCCGTTGTACATCCCGGAGGACTCGAACAGGATCACGTAGTCGAAGGCCTCGTCCTGCAGGATGGTCCGTAGCCGGCGGTCCCGCTCCTCCTCGGTTCCCTCGAGCCGTCGCACCGGGAAGCCGGGCGAGACGACGAAGCCCGGCTCGACGTCCGAGGGGCCGTCGTGGAACACCGTCAGCTCGACCGGCAGCTCACGAATTCCGCCGCGCACCATTTCCAGGATGGTCTGCACCACCTTGTTGGTCGTGCCCGCCTCGTGCAGCAGCACCGCCACCTTCTGCGTTGTCGTCCAGCGGGCGACGAACGAGTCCACGAACGGCCCGAGAATCTTGCCGGCGTCGTGGCGGCCGGTGCGCGCCTCCTCGAAGTTGGCGATCCGGACCAGGCGCGGATCCTCGATCGACTCGAGCCGGCCGAGCGGCACGTAAGGCACCGTGCTCGACGCCTGCCCGGGATCGTTCAGCACGTAGTGGGTAATCAGGCACGGCGTCGCGATCGCCAGCCGGCCGCGATGCTGGAGGTAAAAGGTGGCGCGATCGACGATGTCGATGGCGGTGCTACCGGTAATCTCTGCATCGGACTGGATGTTGGTGACCAGCAGCTTGATGGCGGTGAGGTTCGCGGCGATGGCGTCGCTCAGCCCCGGCGTCAGGTACGACGGAAACAGGCTGGAGTGCTGGGTGCCGGGGGCATAGACGATCAGGTCGGCGTCCCGAACCGCGGCGGCCACCCGCTTGTTGAGGCCTGGCGACGCCGATCGTGCGGCGAGCGCTGCCATCAGCTCCGGGCGCGAACACCGCGTCCAGGCTGCCATCTCGTCGACGGTCGGCGGCGCGGCGAGCAGGAAAATGTCGTCGATGCGGTTGTGCCGGGTGGCATCGACAATCGCCTCTTCGCTGCCGAGCAGCGCGCCGTCGGCATCAATCGCCACCAGGAAGGCGTTGGTGCCGTCGGTGACGTTCTCGATGAGGCCGGGCGGCAGGCCGACCAGCGCGCAGTAGTCGTCCACCGCGCGATTGAAGGACCGTCCGGACAGCAGGAAGCCGCCGGCGAAGACCAGATTGCCGATGCTGCAGTCCGAGAAATTGAACGCCCGTCCCGGCGCGTCGAGCTCGGCGGCAAAGCGATCGAGCCCGCCGGCAACCCGGCTGCGCACGTCCGGCGACAGAGCGTCCGCCGCGCCCCGCACCGGCGCCAGTCCCGGGTCGCCGGCGGCAGTGCGACCCTCGTCTCCCCGCAGCACCGCGGCCAGACGTGCGGCAGTACCGGGTGCGGCCAGCGCTGGATCCAGTCGGGCGTCGAGGAGGTCGAGCAGCGCCGGCGGACAGCTGCGCAGCGCCCGCGCCAGCCGGGACGCGTTCTTCCTGAAATCGGAGGGCCCGAGGGCGTCGCCCAGGAACCGCCGCACCTCCCCCGTCGAGGCGCCGTCGTCGTAGCCGTTGATCACGACCGAGAGCGCGATGCGCGAATTGGCGACGAGCTGCTCGGCCAGGGCGCCGGATCCGCGGCCGCCGGAGAACAGCACGACCCGGAGCCGTGACCGCTCGGTTGGCGTGGGGGGCACAGCACATTATAATTGTCGACTCCCACATGCACCAGCCAGCGCCCCGTCACCAAGTTTCCAGGTTTCGACCGACGCGCGCCGCGCTGGCCCTCTGTGCGCTGCTCGCGGGGGCCGGCCTGTCCGGGTGCGGTGGGACGAAGACGAGCCCGAGCCCGATCGTGGTGCCGCCTCCGGATCCGGGGCCGATCTCCGATCCGCCCAAGCCGCCGGCGCCGCCGCCAACCCTCCGCATCACCAAGGTGCTGGCCTTCGGCGACAGCATGACCGCGGGGACCACCTCTCCGGCGCTGGTGCCGTCGCTGACGGTCGGCCCGTCGCAGGCCTATCCCTTCAAGCTCCAGGATCTGCTGAGCAGCCGCTACACGACCCAGGCAATCACGGTCCTGAATGCCGGCAAGCCCGGTGAACTGGTGGCGACACCCGCGGCGCTGAGGCGGTTCAACGACTCGTTATCGGAAGCCAAGCCGGAGGTAGTGCTGCTGCTCGAAGGGGCCAACGACCTCAACAACGCCGGCGAGATGGTGAATGCGACCATTACGGCGAGCGTGTCGTCGCTCGAGGAGATGGTCAAGGAGGCGGTGCGGCGGAACATTCCCGTCATGGTGGCGACGCTGCCGCCGCAGCGCCCGCCCAAGGGCACCGCCGCCCCGTTCATCCAGAAGTTCAACGATGCGGTCAAGGTGATGGCGGCGGCGAAAGGGGGGATCCTGGTGGACGTTTTTCCGAAACTGCCGGATTCGATGATTGGACAGGACGGGCTGCACCCGACCGAAAGCGGCTACCAGCGGCTGGCCGAGATCTTCAGGGACGCGATCCAGGCGCAGTTCGAAACCGTGCCGCCAGCGTCTGCGCGGTAGGTTAAAGCCACGGGCCGGATGTCACGCACCCGGCACGGATGGCACTGACGAACACGGACCCGGAATAACTCATCGTCATCGGCCGTGCGCGGTGGCGACGCTGATTGTCGCTGCCTTTCTGCTGGCGCGACTGCGGTGCGGCCGAAGGGCCGCCCTCGCCGGCCGCTGGCCGGCGGGGTGGGGGTGAGGCCACCGGCGTGCAAGCCCGTCGAGATCAGAGCGGGTTTGCACGCCGGCGGCCTCACCCCCACTTCCGCGCGCAGCGCGGGGGCGGCCCGGTAGCTCGACTCCTCCGTGCTCGTCCGTGCTCGTCCGTGGTTTCCGCGATCCCAGGCGATCAACGATCGGCGTTAGGGCACGAAGCCGCGAGCCGGCGACGATCCGGACTTGTACTCGAACTGGCTGTCGCACAGGCCCCATCGCTTCGTCGCCGGGACGTAGAACGACGCCAGCCAGTCGGTTCCCCGCACCGACTCCGTGACGTTGTAATCGAGATCGATCGACTTCCAGTAGACCGGCACCGCCGTGCAGGCGTCCCCCCGCTTCGCCCTGTAATGGCACACGCCGCCGAAGTTGACGCTCGTCGTCGCCTCGCCGACGCTCGAGTCGATGATCTTGTAGCGGCGGCGGTTCTCGGTGACTTCGTCCGTCTCCTGCTTCGTCCCGTCGCAGCCGGGAATGAAGTCGCGCATGATCGAGCTGATGTCGCGGATGCTCGAGTCGGAGAAGTCGAGCAGGAACTGCCGCCCGATCTCGCCGATCTCCTTTGCCGAGTTGTGCACGGAAACGTCTACCGTGCCAGAGACGTTCTGGGAATACACCTTCGCCCCGCCCGGATACCCGAACCGTTCGGTGACCTTCAGGGTCAAGGTGACATCCACCGGCGTCGTCAGCGCGTCAGGCGCGCGCCAGGCGACCTTGGCGCCGGCGCCCTCGAAGGTGCCCGTGCTCGCGCCCCATTCGTATTCGAGATCCGTCACCGCGGTCTCGTCGTCCTTCACCCGGGCGCTGACGTCGATGGTTTCGCCGAGGTCGGCAAAGCTGGCGGGCTCGCGGGTGCGCCGGCCCTGCGCGGTCACCGCCTCGATCACCGGCAGCGCATTGGGCGGCGCCGGCGGGGTGACGCTGGGGGGCGGCTGTGAGACGGACCCTGGCCCGCTCGGCGAGCCGCCGCAGGCGGCGAGCAGCAGGACCGCGGCTCCGGCGAGCCACACCGCGGCGGCGGCTCGCTTCATCGCGCCGCGGCCTTCAGGCTGGCCCCTCCGTCAGCCTCGCGGATCTCGCGGATGACGTAGATCGGCTTGTTCTGCGACTCGTGATACGTGCGCGCCTGCATCTCGGCCAGCAGTCCCAGCGTCACCAGCTGCACGCCGGTGAACACCAGCAAAATCCCGAACAGCAGCAGCGGCCGGTTGCCGATCGACTCGTAGCCGAAGAGCCGCATCCACGCCAGCCAGCCGCAGACCGCCGTTCCGGCCAGCCCCATGATGAAGCCGAGCAGGCCGAAGATGTGCAGTGGACGGGTGGAATAGCTGATGAGGAATTTCACCGTCAGCAGATCCAGGATCACCCGGATGGTGCGGGAGATACCGTACTTCGAGGTGCCGTGCCGGCGCGCCCGGTGGTTCACCACCTTCTCCTCGATCGTCACCCCCATCTCGCTGGCGATGGCCGGGAGAAAGCGGTGCATCTCGCCGTAGAGCTTCATCGGCTTCACCACCTCGGCGCGGAACACCTTGAGCGAGCAGCCGTAGTCGTGCAGCTTCACCCCGGTCGAGACCGAGATGATGGCGTTGGCGATCATCGACGGCAGGCGCCGGTTGATGAAGGGGTCTTTCCGATCCTTGCGCCAGCCGGCGACGATGTCGGGGCCGCGCTCGGCGGCTTCGACCATGCCGGGAATGTCGCGCGGGTCGTTCTGGAGGTCGCCGTCGGAGGTGACGATGAACTGGCCGCGGGCGTGAGCGAAGCCGGCGGCGAACGCCGCGGTCTGGCCGAAGTTCCGCCGGAAGCGGATCACCCGCAGCCGTTCGTCCATCGCCTGCAGCGCCGCCAGCTGCGCGAAAGTGTCGTCGGTACTGCCATCGTCGATGGCGATCAGTTCGTAGGGGCGACCGAATCCCTCGAGCACCGCGGTCAGCTCCCGGTAGAGCTCCGCCACGCTCTGCGCTTCGTTGCGCATCGGGATGACAATGGAGATCTGCGGGACCATCTGCTCCAAGGGTAAACGACTGATTGTAATGGGTTTCTGGGGCCCCAGTCAACGCGGCATGGCGCTGCGACGGCGACGGTACCAGATCCAGCCGATGCCCAGCACCAGGACGGCAATCGCCAGCCCGAACGAGACGGGGCGGCTGTTGTCGCGGATGAACTGTGCCGCGCGCTCGCCGTAATAGAACGCGAGAAACGCTTCGCCGAAATAGCGGATGCCGCGGCCGATGGTGACGGCGATGAGGAAGTCCACCGGCCGGACGCCGGCGACGCCGGCAGCGAGCACGAACGGCTTGAACGGGACGGGCGGCGGCAGCAGCGACGGCACCGCAACCGCGAGCAGCCCGTAGCGCCGGAAGATTGCCAGCGATCGATCGACGTTCTCGGCGCTGAGGCGGCGACGCAGGAACGCGTCTCCCCCTTTGCGGCCGACCATGTAGAGGGCAAAGCAGCCGGCCACCGACCCGAGCGTCGGCAGCAGCGCGTAGTAGAGGACGCGCCCCTTGTGTGCCGTCACCAGCCAGATGATCAGCAGGTCCACGACTTCCGGAAACGAAAGGAACGACGAATCCAGGAAGGCAATCACGAAAAGGCCGGGACCGCCGAAGGCGATGGCGGAGGCCTGCACCCACGCCACAAAGCGATGCATTCCGCTGAGTGTAGACTAAGAAACGTCCTGGCCACCACGACTCCCGCCGTTCGCGACGTCCCGCCGGCCTCGGCTATTCCCGCCCGCCGCGGCGGCGCCGGCTTCCTGGGGCTGTCGGCGGCGCTCGTGGGCCTGGCCGCGGCGCTGTTCTACGCACACGCGGGGCTGACGCTCAGCCACTACGACGCGCGCGCGCACCTGGTGGTGGCGCGCCGCATCATCGACAGCCTCACCCCCGGCTGGCAGCAGGTCGGCGCGGTCTGGCTGCCGCTCCCCCATCTCCTCAACATGCTGCCCGTCCAGGTGGACTGGTTCTACCGCACCGGCGCCTCGGCGGTGGCCATCTCGGTCGCGAGTACCGGCATCGCCGCCTGGGCGCTCGCCTCGCTGATCCTCCGCGGCTCCGGATCGCGCAGCGGTGCCGCCGCCGCGGTCGCCATCTTCGTACTCAATCCGAACATCCTCTACCTGCAGAGCACGCCGATGACCGAGCCGCTGCTGTTTGCCACGACGACGGCGGCGTTGGCGCTGACGGCGGCATGGATCGCGTCGGGCGCGGCGCGGTGGCCGCACGCCGCCGGAGGGATGCTCGCTGCCGCCTGCCTCACCCGCTACGAGGCCTGGCCGATCGCCGCCGGGGCGGTGGCGCTGACCGCCATGGTCCTGCTGCGCCGCGGTGCGCCGATCGGCCGTACCTTCCGGGCCTGCCTGGACCTCTCGCTGTGGCCCGCCGCGGCGGTCGTCCTCTTCCTGATCAACAGCCGCTGGACGGTCGGTGCGTGGTTTGTGAGCACCGGCTTCTTCCTCGCCGAGAACACCACGGCGCTGGGCCATCCCGGCGTCGCCTGGGATCAGCTGCGCGAAGGCCTGTATCTCGTCTCGGGCAGCGGTCTTGTCTGGGCGGCGTACGCGGGGGCGGTCCTGACAATCGTGGCCTACGTGCGGTCGCGCGAGCGGGCGCTGCTGGTGCTGGTGCTGGCGCTTGCGGGCGCGGGCGCGCTCCCCTGGGCCGCCTACCTGCAGGGGCACCC
>JAYTEJ010000376.1:0-3289 GCA_043735365.1 Acidobacteriota bacterium | reverse complement strand
TCACCCGACGCGGCCGCGACCCGGACCTGCAGCGCCTGGCCCATGGCCGACTGCGTGCTCGAGCTCCGCTCCACAGTAATGGCCGAGACCGCCGCGCCGTTGAGGACGGTGAAGTAGCGGCTGCCGATGCCTTCGGCGTTGCCGACGTTGTCGGTGACGCCCCAGGCAATGGTGTGGACGCCGTTCGACAGCGTCGTGGTGTCGAGGTGGTAGAAGCCGACCGCGCCGTTGCTGTTGTTGCGGCCGGGGAACAGCGTCGCGATGTCGGTGCGGTACTGGTTGTAGGTCGGGCGGCCGACCGGCACGCCGTCGATGTAGACCATGATCGTCGAGCCGTCGGTCGGAACCGTGTTCGGCTGCGGCGTCAGCACCCAGCCGAAGTTCACGAAATCCGTTCCCGAGACCGTGCCTCCCTGCGTCGGCGTGTCGATGGCGCCGAACGGCTTGGTGGCGTTGAGGTTGTCCACCGTGATGGTGCGGGTGCCGAGCAGCACGCGATGCCCCTCGACGTCGTCCGCATACATCGACAGCTTGAACGTGCCGTTGCCCTGGTTGGGCAGCATGTTGGTCAGCATCAGATAGCCCCAGCCGGCCTGGTAGTCGAACGGCTGCGAGTAGGCGGTGTCGACGTCCGGCCGTGCGCCGTCCACCTGCACCGCGTTGCCGATGAACACCTTGCCGTTCGACGAGGCGGTTTCACCCGGCATCGGGTCGCGCCAGATGGTCACCTGCGAGACGGCGATGTCGTCGAGCGCCCAGCCGGTGACGCCGATCGAGCCGACGATGCCGGTGGCGTTCTCGGCCGGGGTATCGACCGCCCCGAAGGGATCCGTCGTCGTCGCGTAGGCGCGGAACTGCAGCGGAATCGTGATCGGCGAGTTCGCCACACCCGGCGCGGTGACCGTCAGCGTGCTCGACAGGAACGTGCCCGCCGGGTAGGTGCCAGGCTTCACCGATACCGTGAAGGTCCCCGGACCGGAGCCTGAGGTGGTGGTGAGATCCACCCAGGTGGCGGTAGTGCTGATCGACCACGAGCCGCAGCCGCCCGAGAAAGTGACGGTGGCCGGCTGAGCGCCGCTCTTCAGCGCGCCGTTGTTGGTGGCGCCGAAGAAGAGGCCGGAGCGGTTGAGTGCGACGCGGGTGCTGGCGGTCGGCACCGCGCCAGCGCTGCAGGTGCCGCCGGGTCCGGGCGCGTTCGGGTTCGGCGGCGGCGTCGGGTTCGGGTCGGTGGGTGTCGGCCCGGGCGCGGGACTGGTGCTCGCGATCGTGACATTGATTGACTTGGAGGTCGCGAACGCGTTTGTGACCGTGCTCTTGGCGAAGACGGAGATCTGGTAGCTGGCACCCGGCGTCAGGTTGCTGACGGTCATCGTATATCCGGAGTTGAGGAACCGCGATCCGTAGATCGCGGCGACATCCGAGCGGGCGCTGCCGTAGGACGCCGTGCCGAGGAAGATTGGCGAGCCGCTCGCCGGATAGGCGTAGGCCTGCACCTGGCTCACGCCCGTGCCGCTCGGCGCGGCGGTGTCGATCGCCCATCCCGAGATGGTGAAGCCGTTGTTGACGGTGGCGCCGTCAGCTGGCGTGTCCACCGCCACCGTTGCTCCGGTGACGGTGAGCGTCACCGTGATCGGCAGCGTCATCGTCAGGTCGGCGGTCGTCGAGGTGACGTTCAGCGTTGCGGTATGGACGCCGGGGGTGAGCCCCGCGCCCGATGCCACGATATAGAAGCTGTTCGAGTGCGTTGAATCCACCGTGCCGGCCGACGGGCTGGCCGAGACCCAGCGCTGGTCCGACGGCGCGTTCGACGGGTAGGACGCTGTCCAGCCGATCGAGACGATGCTCGGGTTGGTGACGACGATCGGGCTCGACGAGGTCGCGGTGCTGTCCTGGTTCACGGTCATCGACACGGCGGACGACGAGATCCGCAGCTTCGGCGAAATCGTGAAGTAGAGCTTGCCGGTGTTGCTGTCGAAGGCCGGGACGCCGACGATGATGTCGCGCGCGCCCTCGCCGGTGACCTCGAAGACCTGCACCGCACGGATGCCGCCGGTGGCGGGATCGCCGAAGATGCGGCGGTTCGCCTGGCCCGCGGTCGCGAAATCGACCACCCGCTGGCTGCCCACCAGGGTGCCGATGGTGCTGCGGCTACGGCCGTAGTAAATTTCGAGCAGGCCGGCGCCGCTCGCCGCTTCCGACTCGTTGATGACGAGGTCGTTCGGGGTGTCGCGGTTGATGTCGCCGGTGGCCATCCGGGCGCCGGCGCGGTAGCCGACAGCAGAGCCGTAGAAGACGACGTTGGCCGACGACAACTGCAGCGGCCCAGCGGTCGTGACCGGTCCCAGGAACAGGAAGACTTCCCCAGCGCCGGTGCGTCCCGTCGGGCTGGCGCCCGGTGCGCCGATCGCCAGGTCGTTCTTGCCGTCGTCGTCGATGTCGAGGATGCGAATCGAGGTGCCGGCTTCGTCGGTGCCGGTCGGCGTCGTGAACGACGTCGTCGCCGCCGGCGGCATCTTGCCGGCGACGCCCGGGAACAGATAGACGACGTTGGTTGAGGGGGAGCCGATCAGCAGGTCGTAGATCCCGTCGCCGGTGACGTCGCCGGCGATCAGCGCGCCGGGCAGGCCGATGCCGGGGGCGTCGATGTAACAGTTGACGTCGGCGTTGGCGGCGCAGGACGGCAGCGAGGTGGTGCTCAGGTCCAGCGTCCCGGTCAGGGACGGGCCGCCTTTGATGATGTAAACCTTGGCGGTGCCGGGCGCGCCGATAATCAGCTCGCGATACGTATCGCCGTCCAGGTCACCGGTCGCGAGTGCGGTCCCTAGCTGATCGCCGACGGCGCCGAGAACCGTGAAGGCGGCCGTGGTGTGCGCGACGGTGGCGCCGTTCGAGAATCCGGCGTTGAAGAGGTAGACCGCGCCGCGATTCGAGAGCGCCCCCGGGGCGCCGACCGCGAGGTTACGGGGTGTGGTGCCTTCGACGTTGCGGATGTTCCCGGCCGCCGTCGAGGCGCCGAACCTATTCCCGGCTTCGGTGCTGGTAATGATGGTGTCGGCGTTTGCCAGACTGAGGTCGCCGGTGCGGTCGGGCCCGCCGAAGATGACGTACACAGTACCGGCGGTGCCGCTCGTCCCCGGCGCCCCGACCACGAGGTCTCGGCGCGTGTCGCTGCTGACGGCGCCAATGTCCATCCAGACGCCGGCCTGCTGGCCGGTCGCTGTGCCGTGCCAGGTGAGGTCGGCCCCCCCGGACGCGAGATAAATGTCCTGAGCTTTGCCTAATGTGGGAA
>JAYTEJ010000375.1:0-2134 GCA_043735365.1 Acidobacteriota bacterium | reverse complement strand
CGCTACGACATCCGCTGGTGGCGCGACTACTGGAAGCGGACGGAGACGCAGGCGCTGGTGATCAATGCCGGAGGGATCGTCGCCTACTATCCGAGCCGGTTCCCGCTCCATCACCGCGCCGAGTTCCTCGGCGGACGGGACCTCTTCGGCGAGCTGACGGCGGCGGCACACGCCGACGGGCTGTTCGTGATGGCGCGGATGGACTCGAACCGGACCGCCGAAGACTTCTTCCAGGCGCGCCCTGACTGGTTCACCCGCGATCGCTCGGGCCAGCCCTACCGCGCCGCCGACAAGTACATCGCCTGCATCAACAGCCCCTATTACGACGACTACCTGCCGTCCGTGCTCCGCGAGATCGTCGAGCGGTCCCACCCGGACGGCTTCACCGACAACAGCTGGGCGGGGCTCGGCCGCGACAGCATCTGCTACTGCGCCAACTGCGTCCGCGCCTTTCGCGCCGTCACCGGCGCGGCGCTGCCGGCCGCCGCCGACTGGGACGACAGGATCTACCGGCAGTGGATCATGTGGAGCTACGCAAGGCGGCTGGAGGTGTGGGAGCTCAACAACCGCGTCACCCGCGCGGCCGGCGGCCCCGACTGCATCTGGTCCGGCATGAACAGCGGCTCGGTCACCGCGCAAGCGCGCTCATTCCGCGATCTGCGGGAGATCTGCCGGCGCGCCGACATCATGATGCTCGATCATCAGCACCGCGACGACGACACGGGGTTCCAGCAGAACGGGGACACCGGCAAGCGGGTGCACGCGCTGCTGGGGTGGGACAAGCTGGCGCCGGAGTCGATGGCGATGTACCAGTCGGGCCCGGGCTATTACCGGGTCGCGAGCAAGCCGGCGCCCGAGGCGCGGATGTGGATGATTGCCGGCATCGCCGGCGGCATCCAGCCATGGTGGCATTTCGTCGGCGCCTATCACGACGACCGGCGGATGTATCAAACCCCGGGGCCGGTGATGACGTGGTGCAAGAATCACGAACCGTACCTGATCGACCGGACGCCGGTGGCCGGAGTCGGGCTGGTATGGTCGCAGCGCAACACCGACTTCTTCGGACGGGACGCCGCGGCGGAGCGGGTCGATGCGCCGTACACGGGTTTCATGCACGCGCTGGTGCGCGCTCGCATACCCTACCTGCCTGTGCATGTCGACGACATCGAGGCGCAGGCAGGAACGCTGCAGGTGCTAATCCTGCCGAATCTCGGCGCGCTCTCGGACGCGCAGGCCGCGGCCATCCGCGGGTTCGTGCAGAAGGGGGGCTCACTGATCGCCACCGGCGTGACCGGCCTCTACGACGAGTGGGGCGACGGGCGTGAGGATTTCGCGCTCGCGGAGGTGTTCGGCTGCCGGCACATCGGCGGCGCGCCGTCGCTGCGAGAACCGGCCCCGCGGTCCGGCGGCGCTGAAGGCGCGGGCGCCTTTGCCCCGGCCCCCGCCGGGCACACCTATCTCAGGTTGAGTCCCGAGCTTCGGGCCGGGGTGGACGGCCCGCACGCAGGCGACGAACCGCCGATCGCCGGCCGGCGTCATCCGGTGCTGCGCGGCTTCGACGAGACCGACATTCTGCCGTTCGGCGGCACGCTGACGGCCGTCCGCCCTGATCCCGGCACGGTCGTGCCGCTGACGCTCGTCCCGGCGTTTCCGACCTATCCACCGGAGACCGCCTGGATGCGCCAGCCGAAGACCGACATCCCCGGGCTGGTCCTCTCCGATCATGGCACCTCGAGGATCGCCTACCTGCCGGCGGACATCGATCGCCGCTACGCAAAAGAACATCTGCCCGACCACGCGGCACTGCTCGCCAACGTGGTCCGCTGGGCCGCAGGAACGGACGTCCCTCTGGTGGTGGACGGTCCCGGGCTCGTCGATTGCCATCTCTACGCGCAGCCGGGCCGGATGATTCTGCACCTCGTCAACCTGACCAGCGAGGCCACCTGGCGGGCACCCTTGGAGGAGCTCATCCGGATGGGCCCCTTCACGGTGCAGGTGCGCATTCCGGCAGAGACGCGGCGGCCGGCGGCGCGGCTGCTGGTCGCGGGCGGCGAACGGCCGGTCGTGGTGGAGAACGGCATGGCTCGCTTCGGGACCGACGCCATCCTCGATCACGAGGTCGTGGTCATCGGCT
>JAYTEJ010000374.1:0-10481 GCA_043735365.1 Acidobacteriota bacterium | reverse complement strand
GTCCCGGCACCGGCCGCGCCGCCAGCGGCTGGCACGACCGCGGCTTCTGCATCGGCGCCCGCGCCGCCGGCCGCCGGCGGTGGCCTCGAGATCATCTTCCGTCCCGACCCGACCGTCTGGGACGGCCGCTTCGCCAACAACGGCTGGCTCCAGGAACTCCCCAAGCCGCTCTCCAAGGTCACCTGGGACACGACCGCCTGGATCAGCCCGGCGCTGGCGAAGGACCGGGGCCTGGAAGACGGCGACATCATCGACCTCAGATACCGCGGCAACACCATGCGCCTGCCGGTCTTCCGCGTCCCCGGCCACCCGGCGCAGTCGGTCACCGTCTTCCTCGGCTACGGCCGCAGCGCCGCCGGCCGGGTCGGCACCGCCCCGGCGGACGCGGCAGGGTTCAGCACCTACCTGCTGCGCACCTCCGCCGCCCCCTGGTTCGACCGCGGCCTGGAAATCTCGAAGACCGGCGCCCGCCACGCGCTGGCGACGACGCAGGAGCATCACCTGATGGAGGGCCGCCGCCCGGTGCGGGTGGCGACGCTCGAGCAGTACACCAGCGAGCCCAAGGTGATTGCCGAGCAGGGGGAGAAGCCCTCGAACACGCTCACCCTCTATCCCGACTACGCCTACGAGGGCAACAAGTGGGCGATGGCCATCGACCTCACGACCTGCACCGGCTGCAGCGCGTGCACGATTGCCTGCGTCGCCGAGAACAACATCCCGGTCGTCGGCAAGGAGCAGGTCGCCGCCGGACGAGAGATGCACTGGATCCGCGTCGACCACTACTTCGCCGGCAGCGATTTCGACAGCGCGGTCGAGGCCTATCACCAGCCGGTGCCCTGCATGCAGTGCGAGAACGCACCCTGCGAGGTGGTCTGCCCGGTGGCGGCGACGGCCCACAGCTCGGAAGGGCTGAACGACATGGTCTACAACCGCTGTGTCGGCACCCGCTACTGTTCGAACAACTGCCCCTACAAGGTCCGCCGCTTCAACTTCCTGCTCTACCAGGACTGGGACACCTCGAGCCTGTATCCGCTGCGCAACCCCGACGTCACCGTCCGCAGCCGCGGCGTCATGGAAAAGTGCACCTACTGCGTGCAGCGCATCAACCAGGCGCGCATCGACGCCAAGCGTGACGACCGGCCGATCAAGGACGGCGAAGTGGTCACCGCCTGCCAGGCCGTGTGCCCCTCGAACGCCATCGTCTTCGGCAATCTCAACGACCCCGAGAGTGAGGTCGTCAAGCTCAAGGCGCAGGCGCGCAACTACGGTCTGCTCGACGACCTGAACACGCGGCCGAGGACGACCTATCTCGCGGCGCTGCGGAACCCGAATCCCGAACTGGAGCCGGCAGCCGGGCAGAGGACGACGGAACACTGATGGATCCGAAACCCGCTCTCGCCCCGAGTGCGCTCATCGCCCCTGGGCACACCTTCGGCTCGGTCACGGAACAGGTCGCCGCGATCGTCCTGACCCGCCGTCACCCCTACAGCTGGTTTTTCGGCCTGGCCGTCGGCTTCATGCTGACGATGATGCTGATGATGGCGATCGGCTATCTGCTGCTCAAGGGCGTCGGCATCTGGGGCGTCAACATCCCGGTCGGCTGGGGCTTCGCGATCATCAACTTCGTCTGGTGGATCGGCATCGGCCACGCCGGGACGCTGATCTCGGCGATCCTGCTGCTCTTCAAGCAGGACTGGCGCACTTCGATCAACCGCTTCGCCGAGGCGATGACGCTCTTTGCCGTCGCCTGCGCCGGCATCTTCCCGCTGATCCACACCGGCCGTCCCTGGCTGGCGGCCTACTGGCTGCTGCCCTATCCCAACACCATGGGGATCTGGCCGCAATTCCGCAGCCCGCTCATCTGGGACGTCTTCGCGGTCTCGACCTACCTGACGGTGTCGCTGATGTTCTGGTATGTCGGCCTGGTGCCCGATCTGGCGACGCTGCGCGACCGGGCCAAGTCGATTCACATCCGCCGGCTCTACGGGATGCTGTCGCTCGGCTGGCGCGGCTCGGCGCGGCACTGGGAGCGCTACGAGTCGGCCTACCTGCTGCTCGCCGGGCTGTCGACGCCGCTGGTGCTCTCGGTCCACACCGTCGTCAGCTTCGACTTCTCGGTGGGGATCATCCCCGGCTGGCACGCCACCATCTTCCCGCCCTACTTCGTCGCCGGCGCCGTCTACGCCGGCTTCGCGATGGTGCTGACGCTGGCGATTCCGCTGCGGGTGATGTACAACCTGCAGGATTTCCTGACCATCAAGCACCTCGAGAACATGGCCAAGGTCATGCTCGTGACCGGGCTGATCGTCTTCTACGGCTACATCATGGAGGCCTTCTACGGCTGGTACAGCGCCAACCAGTACGAGAGCTTCATGATCTGGAACCGGATGACCGGGCCTTACGCGCCGTTCTACTGGACGCTGATCTTCTGCAATGGCCTGACGCCACAGCTGCTTTGGTTCAAGCGCATCCGCACCACCCCGCTCACCCTCTTCCTGATCGCCACGGTGGTCAACGTCGGCATGTGGCTGGAGCGCTTCGTCATCGTCGTCACCAGCCTGCACCGCGACTTCCTGCCGTCGTCGTGGGGCATGTTCTGGCCGACGCGCTGGGACATCATGACCTTCGTCGGCACGATTGGCCTGTTCGTGACGCTGTTCTTCCTGTTCATCCGGGTGCTGCCGATGATCTCGATCTTCGAGATGCGGACGATGGTGCCCGACGCCAAGGTGAGGGGAGGCAAGGCGCACTGAGCGCGAGCTGAGCCATGGAGTACACACCAGCACAACCGGCGCTTTACGGCGTCATGGCGGAATTCGACGACCCCACGGCCCTGGTGGCGGCGGCGCGCCGCACCTACGACGAGGGCTACCGGGTGTTCGACTCGTACTCGCCGTTCCCGATCCACGAGACCTTCGAAGCGATGCACATCGAGGATCGCCGCGTGCCGCTGCTGGTGCTGGCCGGCGGGATTGCCGGGCTCTGCGCCGGCCTCGGGCTGCAAGTCTGGGTGTCGCGGTTCGCCTACCCGCTCAACATCGGCGGCCGGCCGTATCTGAGCTGGCCGATGTTCATCCCGGTGGCCTTCGAGCTGACCATCCTGTTCGCGGCGATCGCGGCGGTGTTCGGGATGTTCATTCTCAACGGCCTGCCGATGCCCTATCACCCGGTGTTCAACGTCGCCCGCTTCACCGAGCACGCCAGCCAGGACAAGTTCTTCCTGGCGATCGAAGCGAGCGATCCGAAGTTCACGCACGAGGGGACGCGGGCGTTCCTCCAGAGCCTCGGGGCGAGGGAGATCAATGACGTCGCGGAATAAGGGACGGCTGGCGGCGCTCGGCGCGTGCCTCGCCCTGGCGGCAGGCTGCCGGCAGGACATGCACAACCAGCCCAAATACCGCGGGCTGCGGGCGAGCACGTTTTTCGCCGACGGCTCGAGCGCGCGGCCGCTGGTCGAGGGCACGGTGGCGCGCGGCATGCTGCAGGAAGACGAGGCTTTCTTCACCGGCAAGGTCAACAAGGTCGACATCAAGGAGCTCCCGTTCGCCATCGACGAGCACGTACTCGACCGCGGCGAGGAGCGCTTCAACATCTACTGCACCCCCTGCCACGGCCGCACCGGCGTCGGCAACGGCATGGTGGTGCAGCGCGGCTACCGCCAGCCGCCGTCGTTCCACATCGAGCGGCTGCGCCAGGCCGACGCCGGGCACTTCTTCGACGTCATGACCAACGGCTTCGGCGCCATGCCCGACTACCGGGCGCAGATCGCGCCGCGGGATCGCTGGGCGATCGTCGCCTACATCCGGGCGCTGCAGCTCAGTCAGCATGCCGCGACGGCGGACGTCCCCGGCGGCGATCCGGCCAAGGTGCCGCAGCCGGGCGGCGGCGACGCGGGCGGCGACCCGGCCCCGGGACACCAGTGAGGGTGCGGGCGAGGCGGAACCAGGACGACGGTTGCAGAGGCATTTGACGAGCGCATGGATACACACGCTGTGAACACCGACATGCCGGCCCTGTCCCGGCTGCAGCAGCCGGCGCTGCTCGTGGGCGTGATCGGTCTGGTGGCGGGCGGTGTGGGCGCCTTTCTGAACCTCGATCAGTTCTTCCGGTCGTGGCTCATCGGCTTCCAGTTCTGCCTCGGGCTGTCGCTCGGGTCGCTCGCGCTGCTGATGTTGCAGCACATGTCGGGCGGACAGTGGGGCCTGGTCGGACGGCGGGTGTTCGAGGCCGCGAGCCGCAACCTGCCGTTCGTGGCGCTGTTGTTCGTGCCGATCCTGTTCGGGTTGCCGCACCTTTACGAGTGGGCGCGCCCAGAGATGGTGCAGGCCGACCACATCCTCCAGGTCAAGGCGCCGTATCTGAACGTGCCGTTCTTCATCGCCCGCGCGGTCCTGTATTTCGTCATCTGGATCGGCATGTCGTGGCTGCTCAACGGCTGGTCCGCCGCCCAGGACCGCGGCGAGCTGGCGTTGACTCCCGCCGATTCGCGCCGCTTCCGCGTGGTCAGCGCACCCGGCCTGATCGTTTACGTCGTGACCCTGACCTTCGCCTCGACCGACTGGGTGATGTCGCTCGACGCCCACTGGTTCTCGACCATCTTCGGGTTCATCTTCGTCGCCGCCCAGGGGCTGGCGGCGTTCGCGCTGGTGATCGTGGTGCTGTCGCAGCTGACCGCGACCGAGCCGTATGCGACGTTCCTCAACCGCCGGCATTTCCTCGACCTCGGCAAGCTGCTGCTGGCGTTCGTGATGCTCTGGGCGTACTTCTCGTTCTCGCAGTTCCTGATCATCTGGTCCGGCAACCTGCCCGAGGAGATTCCCTTCTTCCTGACCCGGCTGCGCGGCGGCTGGCAATACGTCTCGCTGGCGATCCTGCTCGGCCACTTCGCACTGCCGTTCGCGCTGCTGCTGTCGCGCGACCTGAAGAAGCGGCCGCACCTCCTCGCCACCGTCGCCATCGTCATCCTGGTGTTCCGCTTCGTCGACCTGGTGTGGCTGGTCGAGCCGAGCACCGGGCCGGAGCGCTTCCCGTTGCACTGGATGGATCTGGCGGTGCCGGCCGGCCTGCTGGGCATCTGGTTCTTCCTGTTCGCGCGCCAGCTGCGCAGCCGGGCGCTGCTGCCGCTGAACGACCCGTTCTTCAAGGAGGCGTTCGCGCATGACGTCCACTGACCCGTACCGCCGCGGGGACCTCGACGACGACGACCCGATGCACAACCCGGACGTCGCCCACGAGGACAGCGACATCGACGTCGGGATCGTGCTCAAGGCCGCCGCCGGCCTGTTCGTGACGGTCGTGGTCTGCGCGCTCATCGTCCGCGCCGTGTTCGGCGAGTTTTCGAGGGAGGCCAGGGCCCGCGACCCGAAGCTGTCGCCGCTGGCGCGGCCCTCGGGCCAGCTGCCGAACGCCCCGCGGCTGGTGCTCCACGAGCCCCAGGAGCTGACCAAGTTCCGGGCCGAGGAGGACCGCGCGCTCGCGGGCTACGGGTGGATCGACCAGATCGGCGGCGTCACCCATATTCCAATCGCCGAGGCCAAGAAGCTGCTGGCCGGGCGCGGCCTGCCGGTGCGGGCCGACGCCTCGGGCGACACCACCGAAGGCACGCATCGCCCGGCGTACGGCGAGGCCTCCGGCGGCAGGAACATCAAGTAAGCCGGGGCCACAGGACTGACGTGACATTTTTTCGCAAGACAGCCACGGCGCTCGCGCTGACGGCCCTGCTCGGGGGCTCGACGGCGGCGCTCGCCCGCGCGCAGACGCCGGCGCCGGGTTCGTTGGAGCCGGGCGAACCGGCCAAATCCAAGCCCGGGCTGCTGCAGAAGGTCGGCATCGACCAGCGGCTCAACGCCCAGGTGCCGCTCGATCTGCCGTTCAAGGACGACGAGGGACGGGACGTCCGGCTCGGCGACTACTTCGGCAAGCGGCCGGTGGTGCTGGCGCTGGTCTACTACGAGTGCCCGATGCTCTGCACCCAGGTCCTCAATGGCGCGGTCAGCGCCCTCAGCGTCGTCAAGTTCAATGCCGGCCGCGAGTACGACGTCGTCGCGGTCAGCATCAACCCGAGGGAGACGCCGGCGCTGGCGGCGCAGAAGAAGAAGGTCTATGTCGAGCGCTACGGCCGGCCGCAGGGCGGCGAGGGCTGGCACTTCCTGACCGGTCGCGAAGAGAACATCAAGGCGCTGGCCGCCGCGGTCGGCTTCCGTTACGCCTTCGACGAGTCGATTCAGCAGTACGCCCACGGCGCCGCAATCGAGATCCTGACGCCGCACGGCGTCGTCTCGAAGTATTTCTACGGCATCGAGTTCTCGCCGCGCGACCTCCAGTTCGGGCTGATGCAGGCTTCCGACGAGCGCATCGGCAGCATCGTCGACAACGCCGTGATGCTCTGCTACCACTACGATCCCGCGACCGGGAAGTACGGGGCCGGGGCGATGGAGGCGGTGCGGATTGGCGCCGTCGCGACCGTCCTGGCGTTCCTGTCGTTTCTCTTCGTCAGTCTCCGACGCGAGCGTGCCGAGAGGCGCCGCGACGATGGTGTGACCGTTACCCGAACTTAACGATGTTCACGAACTTTCCGCTGTTTCCGCAACAGGCCTCGGCCCAGGCGGCCTCCGTCGACGGCATTTATTTCTTCATGCTGGCCGTCACGGCGTTCTTTTCGCTGCTGATTGCGTCGCTGATCATCATCTTCGCGATCAAGTTCCGGCGTCGGCACAAGGACGAAGTCGGGATCGCGAACCACGGTGCGCTGGCGCTGGAGCTGCTCTGGACGATCGTTCCCTTCCTGATCACGATGGTGATGTTCGGCTGGGGCGCCAAGGTGTTCTTCGACATCTACCGTCCGCCGGTGGGGGCGATGGAAATCTTCATCGTCGGCAAGCAGTGGATGTGGAAGGCGCAGCACATGGAGGGGCAGCGCGAGATCAACGAGCTGCACGTGCCGGTGGGCCGACCGGTGAAGCTGATCATGGGGTCCGAGGACGTCATCCACAGCTTCTACATCCCGGCCTTCCGGGTGAAGGCGGACGTCATCCCGGGGCGCTACAACGTGCTGTGGTTCACCGCGACCGTGCCCGGCCGCTACCATCTGTTCTGCGCGGAGTACTGCGGCACCAAGCACTCCGGGATGATCGGATCGATCGTGGTCATGGAGCCGAACGACTTCCAGGCGTGGCTGGGCGGGGGCAATGCCTCCGACACCCCCGCCGCCGCCGGCGCCAAGCTGTTCCAGGATCTGGCGTGCATCTCGTGCCATCGCGGCGACGCCCAGGCGCAGGCGCCGCAGCTCGCCGGCATCTTCGGCAGCCAGGTGACGCTCCAGGACGGCCGCCGCGTCACCGCCGACGAGGCCTACATCCGCGAATCGATCGTCAACCCGCAGGCGAAGATCGTCGCCGGGTTCCAGCCGATCATGCCGACGTTCCAGGGGCTCGTGTCCGAGGAGCAGCTGCTCCAGCTCATCGCCTACGTGCGATCGCTCAACGCCTCGTCGGCGGCGCCGGCCATGCAGCAGAGCAGCAGCCGGCCGGTGGCGGAACCCGGGAAGTGATTCGGCGCCGCTGCCCGGTCCGCGTATAAGGCCGGCGGCAGAGAAGCAGGTTATAGAGCGCGGGGCGGGGGCCCCGCGAGGAACATCATGGACACCCTGAATTACATCAACAACGGCCACGGCCTGGCGTCATGGCTGTTGACCAAGGACCACAAGCGCATCGCGCTGCTCTACCTGGCGTCGATCACCGCCTTCTTCTTCCTCGGCGGCATGTTCGCGTTCGTGATCCGCCTCGAGCTGCTGACCCCGGCCGGCGACCTGGTGTCGTCCGACACCTACAACAAGCTGTTCACCATGCACGGCGTGGTGATGGTCTTCTTCTTCCTGATCCCATCGATCCCGGCGGTGCTCGGCAACTTCCTGATCCCGATCATGATCGGCGCGAAGGATCTGGCGTTTCCGCGGATCAACCTGCTGAGCTGGTACATCTACGTGCTCGGCGGGCTGTTCACCCTGGTCGCGGCGCTCAGCGGCGGCGTCGACACCGGCTGGACCTTCTACACGCCCTACAGCACCGCCGCCGCCAACAGCCACGTCATCACCGCGGCGCTCGGCATCTTCATCACCGGGTTCTCGTCGATCCTGACCGGCCTCAACTTCATCGTCACCGTCCACCGGATGCGCGCCCCGGGACTGACCTGGTTCCGGCTGCCGCTGTTCGTGTGGTCGCTCTACGCCACCAGCCTGATCATGATCCTCGGCACCCCGGTGATCGCCATCACCGTGCTGCTGGTGGCGGCCGAGCGGCTGCTGCACCTGGGCATCTTCGACCCGGCGCTCGGCGGCGACCCGGTGCTGTTCCAGCACCTGTTCTGGTTCTACTCGCACCCCGCGGTCTACATCATGATCCTCCCGGCGATGGGCGTGATCAGCGAGCTCGTGCAGACGTTCTCGCGCAAGAACATCTTCGGCTACTCGTTCGTGGCCTTTTCGTCGCTGGCGATCGCGATCGTCGGCTTCCTGGTCTGGGGCCACCACATCTTCGTCGCCGGGCAGTCGGTCTACGCCGGCATGCTGTTCTCGATCCTCAGCTTCATCGTCGCCGTGCCCTCGGCCATCAAGGTGTTCAACTGGACCGCGACCATCTACCAGGGATCGGTGAGCTTCGACTCGCCGATGCTGTATGCCTTTGGCTTCATCGGCCTGTTCACCATCGGCGGGCTGACCGGGCTGTTCCTGGCGGCGATGGGCCTCGACATCCACGTCCACGACACCTACTTCGTGGTCGCGCACTTCCACTACATCATGGTCGGCGGCGCGATCATGGGCTACCTCGGCGGGCTCCACTACTGGTGGCCGAAGATCAGCGGCCGGCTCTATCCGGAGCCGTGGGCGAAGTTCGCGGCGCTGATGGTGTTCGTCGGCTTCAACCTGACGTTCTTCCCCCAGTTCGTGCTCGGCTACCTCGGCATGCCGCGCCGCTACCACGTCTACCCGGACGAGTTCCAGGTGCTGAACGTCGCCTCGACGCTCGGCGCGACGGTGCTCGCGGTCGGCTACCTGCTGCCGATGATCTACTTCACCTGGTCCATCTTCAGGGGTGAGAAATCCCCCGCCGACCCGTGGGGCGCCCGCGGACTCGAGTGGGAGATCCCCTCGCCGCCGCCGACGGAGAACTTCCTCGTGACCCCGATCGTGACCCAGGGGACGCACCAGTACGCCCCCAGCAAGGAGGTCCCCGTTGTCTGACGGTCATGCGGCCTCCGAACACTACCGGGGACCGGTCCATCAGCCGATCCATACCGACCCGGGCTACGCCGGCCACTCGGGTGAGGCGCCGCACGCGCACGCGCCGCACCATCCCCGCCTGCAGCACCATTTCGACACCATGGACCAGCAGGCCGAGGCCTCGACGCTCGGCATGTGGACGTTCCTGGTCACCGAGATCCTGTTTTTCGGCGGGCTGTTCACCGCCTACCTGGTCTACCGCCACGCCTCGCCGCAGGCCTTCCAGGAGGCCAGCCATCACCTCAACGTCTTCTGGGGCACGCTCAACACCGCGGTGCTCATCGTCAGCTCGCTGACGATGGCGCTGGCGGTGCGATCGGCGCAGACCAGCGAACCGCCGCGCACCCAGGTGATGTGGATCGTCGCGACCATGGTCCTCGGCACCGCGTTCCTCGGCATCAAGGCCATCGAGTACACCGAGAAGTTCCGCGACCACATCGTCCCCGGCCCCGACTTCCACTGGGAGGGGATCTATCCGCAGGGCGCGGAGATGTTCTACTCGCTCTACTTCTGCATGACCGGGCTGCACGCCCTGCACATGATCATCGGCCTCGGCATCATGACCTGGCTGGCGATCATGGCCGGACGGCGCCGCTTCGACGCCTCCTACTACACCCCGGTCGAAGTCGCGGGCCTCTACTGGCACTTCGTCGACATCGTCTGGATCTTCCTGTTTCCGCTGCTCTATCTGATCGGCCGCCACTATCACGCGGCCTGACGAGAACGAATCCTATGTCTGCTGGTCACGTCGCGCCCAAGAGCATGTATTACATGGTGTTCCTTGCCCTGATGGTGGGCACGGGACTGACGGTGGCTGCCGCCTTCGTGGACATGGGAGCCATGAACAACGTCGTGATGCTGCTGATCGCGGCGATCAAGGCCAGCCTGGTCATCCTCTTCTTCATGCACGTCCGCTGGGGCACTCGCCTCACCTGGGTGATCGCCATGGCCGGGTTCTTCTGGCTGCTGATTCTGTTCGGGGTGACGATGGGGGACTACCTGACCCGCGGCTGGGTCGAGGGCACCCTCCGCTGAGTTCGGGGTCCGGTCGGCCAGTACCACCCCGAAGACGAGCGCGCCGCTGTGGCGCGCTTTTTCTCTGTAGGCCCGGCAGTGGCGGCGCTTTCCGGAACAGCCGGGCCTCGAAATCCGTAGACTTCTAGACTCCCGATATACTGTCGAGAACCGGGGACCTGGCGCCGGT